>NZ_JBZXDO010000022.1:0-91272 GCF_058725505.1 Serratia sp. A07 | reverse complement strand
ATTGCGCCTGCGCCGCCAGCCGCTCCGGCGTCAGATAGCGACGCTGCCAGGCGGCGTAATCCGGGTATTGCAGCGTCGGCAGCGGCAGCGGATCGGCATCGCCGCGACGGAAAGCGCCGTACAACGCTCCCAGTTCACGCAGCAGAATGCCGGTCGACCAACCGTCGGAGACGATGTGATGACAGGTGAGCAGGAACAGGTGCTCCTCATCCGCCAGGCGGATCAGCGCGGCGCGCACCAGCGGCCCCTGCGTCAAATCGAACGGTTGAGTGGCCGCCTGACGGCACAGCGTGTCGGCTTGCGCGGGGTGACGTCGCAGATCGTGGAACGCAAGCGGCAGCCCGTTTGCCGGCAAAATCTGCACCTGTGGCCGATCTTCCCGGGTGATGAACCGGCTACGCAGCGATTCGTGACGCGCATAGAGCGCATCCAGACTATGTTGCAGCGCCTGCCGATCCAACCGGCCGTGCAACCGCAGCGCCAGGGGGATATGGTAGGTTTCGCTCATCCCCTCCAACTGGGTCAGGAACCACAGGCGTTGCTGGGCGAACGACAGGGGCAATTCGCCGTCGCGCGCCACCGGCAGTATCGGCAGCGGTTCCTGAGCCGGCGCAACTTCCAGCGCCTGCGCCAGCACGTGCAGTACCGGGCTGGCGAACAGCGCCTGCAACGGTAACTGCCATCCGGCCTGTTGCACGCGGTTAGCCAGGCGCACCGCCATCAGCGAATGCCCGCCCAGTTCGAAGAAGTGGTCATAGCGACCGACGCGCTCTACGCCCAGCAGCTCGCGCCAGATTGCCGCCAGCAGGTTTTCCGCCTCGCCCTGCGGCGGCGCATAGGCTTCACGCACATAGGCGTCGACCTGCGGCACCGGCAGAGCCCGCTTGTCCAATTTGCCGTTGCCGGTCAGCGGCAACGCCTCCAGCCAAACGTAAGCCACCGGCACCATATAATCCGGCAGCCGCGCCTGCAGATGCTGACGCAGCCCGGTCGCCAGCGTAGCGCGTTCGGCTTCCGGTGCCGGAACCACCCACGCTACCAGTCGCTTGCCCCCGGCGCCATCGTCAATCGCGTCCACGGCTACGCTGCGCACGCGCGGATCGGTACTCAGCTGTGCCTCCACCTCGCCGCATTCGATGCGGAAACCGCGGATTTTTACCTGCTGGTCATTGCGCCCCAGGTATTCGATATCGCCCCCCGGCAGATAGCGCGCCAGATCGCCGGTACGATACATGCGCGCACCCGGCGCCCGGTTGAAAGGATCATCGAGAAAACGTTCCGCCGTCAATTCGGGCCGGTTCAGGTAACCCCGCGCCACCCCTTCGCCGCCGACGTAAAGTTCGCCGATCGCCCCCATCGGCACCGGTTCGCCGTCGGCGCCCAGCAGATACAAGCGCAAATCCGGGATGCGGCTGCCGATCGGACTGGTGGTGATCGCCGTATCCTGCGCCGACAGCGGCCGATAAGTCACATGCACCGTGGTCTCGGTGATACCGTACATATTGATCAACCGCGTCTGCCGGTTCTCTGGACGAGCAAACCACGGCGCAAGATCGGAAGGCTTCAGCATTTCGCCACCGAACACGATCTCGCGTAGCTGCTGGCGCGCTTCGCTGTGCGCCTGAGCCTGGATAAAGGCTTTGAAGGCGCTCGGCGTCTGGTTCAATACCGTGATGCCGCTGCGGCAGACGAAATGATAAAAATCCGGCGCCGAGCGGGCGATCGCCTGCGGTACGATGAACAGCTGGCCGCCATACAGCCAGGCGCCCCAGATCTCCCAGACGGAGAAGTCGAAGGCGAATGAGTGGAACAGGCACCACCTGTCGGCGGCGCTGAAGTTGAACCAGGCGTTCGTCGCGCTGAACAACCGCGCGACCTGCCGGTGCTCCACCATCACCCCTTTGGGTTTGCCGGTCGAGCCGGAGGTATAAATCACATACGCCAGGTGCGCCGAGCGCACCCCGACGTCCTGCAGATCGTCGCTTTCCCCCGTCAGTGGCTGTTCCAGCGCCAGCACCGGCACCTCGCAGTCACCCAGCGCTTGTCGGCCGAGCTCATCCGCCAACAGCAGCACCGGCGCTGAGTCCGCCAGGATGTACTGTAGCCGCTCGCCGCTATAGGCGGGATCCAGCGGCACATAGGCGCCGCCGGCTTTGAGGATCCCCAGCAGCCCGACCAGCATCGGCAGCCCGCGCCCGGCGCACAGCGCCACCAGGCTGTCCGGCTGCACGCCAAGCTGTACCAGCCGATGGGCCCAACGGTTCGCCTGGGTATTCAATTCCGCGTAGGTCAGGCTGTCATCGCCATACGTCACCGCGATCGCCTCCGGCGTCCGTCTGACCTGTGCTTCGAACAACCGGTGCAGACAAACCGCCGGCGAGTGTGAAGCGACGGTATGGTTGAGGCCCTGCAGCAACTGCGCGCGTTCTTCCTCGGAAACCAGACTGAGTTCGCCGACGGTGCGACGATGAGAACCCACCCTCACCGCATCGTTGAGCAGCATCAGCAGATGTTGCGTCGCACGCAACATCTGTTCGTCAGCCACGGAGGCGGCGTCGTAAACCCAACGGAAAGCGCCGTCAGCCTTGCAGATTTGCAATACCGCGCGCGAGCCGGAAGCCATGATGGCGGCAACCCCCTCGTCTTCAGGCTGCAACCCCTGCGCCGAGCGCCGGCTGACGATCGATACCGCCGTCGGCCAAGTCTGAGGCGCTCGCAGGTCCGCATCGCGCGTCAGCAACGCGGGATGATAATCGGCATGAGCGCGCAGCTGGCTATATTCCTGTTCCAGCGCGGCCAACGCCTGCTGGAAATTGCCGGTGTGATCAACAGAGACCTGCAGCGGCAGCACGCGCGCGCTCAGGTGGGCCCAACGACCCCAATTCCGATCGTCCGGGGTGATCCACCCCAGCTGAAAATCGGTTTCATTGCACATGCGCGCCAGATAAAGGGTTGCTGCCGCCAGCACCTGTTCGCCGGCAATTTTTTCCAGGCGCTGCCAGGCCGTCGCCTGCCAGCGTGCGGGAAGCTCCGCCTGGCGGCCAGGCCCCGGCGGGAACGGCGCCGGATAATAACGCGTCAGACGCGGTTGCCAAAAAGCGGCGCTATCGGCGCTGGCGCCATACGCCGCACCTAACAGCGAGGCTTCGGCAGCGTTAATCGTCGGCAAGACCGAGCCGACAGACAGGCCGCAGGCCTGCGCCAGCGCATCGCCTGGCTGAACCGATCCGTCGGCACGCAAGAACGGCCCGACGCGCACCACGCCGGGGTTCGCGGCAATCACCCAGCCGTCGGCCTCGACGTGCAGCAGGGTACCGGGCTCGGCCTGCCGCTCATCGCTCACCGCCTGCAGCGCCGTCACGCCCAACACGCGCTCCGCCAGCAGTATCTTCGCCGCGCATCCCGCGCCATGGCTCAGCGAGCTCACCAGGCGCTGCAGCGCCTCAGCCGGGCGATCCCAACGAATGATGCCGCCGGCAGGCGGTTGCCGACGGTTGGTGTAAAAGCTGCCGCCGGCCTCGGTATCCGCCAGCGCCGCCACTTGCCGATCCAACGCCTCGATCGTCCCCGCCGTTGATGCGTTCAGCGCCCGTAAAATAAACTGGAAACGGCGCTGCAAAACATCCAGATCGCCTAATGAATTTGCATAAGCGGCGTCAGAAAAAGTGACGTCCAGCTCATTCGCCTGCTGGTCTTCATACAGCATAATCTGTAGATCGCCGGACGGAATATTCCCGCCATAATACCAACGGGTGCGGCATCCCCAGAAAGGATCGCCGTGGTCGAAAGAAACAATGTTAATTGAAGGGCCAAACCAGGCGGAATCCGTCGCGCCATTGTCACGCCGAATGTCCTCCCCACGATATAATTGATGGCGAACCACTTTTGCTATTTCGGCCGCAACCTTTTGGATAAATTCGGCCAGGCTCAGCTGGGGTTCAACCTTGATAATCAAAGGGACAACGTTAGAGGTCATACCAATACTGTTTCGTTCTCTCGTCCCGGTCACCGGCATGCTGAAATTAAGATATTCACTGCCGGTCAGGCTGTAGAAACATAATGCTACGGCGGCGGCCAATATATGTGCGCGGTGTACGCCGATATTGTCGGCTTGTTGCTGCAGCTGATCCAATGCCTCTTTTTCCAGCAGCTGCGTGTTGCGGTTCATCGCGGCGTCCGGGGTCAATATGGCTCTACGCGACAAACTCTGCGGCGCAGCGGCAGTATATTCCCGCCAAAAAGCCTGATCGGAAGAAAAGCGTGAGGAGTCGCGGTATTTGATGTCGTTTTCATAAAGCAGAGAGAAATTGCAGTTGGCGAATTCAGGGATGACGCCGCCGGACGCCAGCGCGTTATAGTAGGCCGCGATGCGCCGCATCACTTCCTCGGCACTGCGGCCGTCGGTGATCATATGGTGGAAACGCCGATAGAGGACATAGCGCTGCGGGGCGAGCGTAATCACATAAAAACTAAAAGGTTCCTCTCCCGTGGCGCGGCGCGGCAGCGCCGCATCCGCCACCATCCAGCGTCTGGCCGTCTGCAGGGGATCGGGTTCCTTACTGAGATCGAGTGTGAACAGCGGCTCATGGGTGCGTGGCGCGCGGTATTGATAAAGCTCACCGTCTTTTTCCACAAAATGCGCTTGCAGAGCCGGCGTTTCTTCCACGATGGCATCGATGGCTTGCCGCAGCAGCTTAACGTCGAGAGGCCCGTCAACCTGCCCATAGCCCCAGATATTGAACGACAACTCTTTGGAAATGTTTTCCCCCAGCCAGAGTTCACGCTGGGCGATAGTCATTTCATGCAGTTCGACTTTCTCCGCCGCAGCCTGAGCACCGGTACGGAATTCCCCACTCTTCACATCAGTTTGTTTGTTCATAATATTCTCTAGCACGTTTTCATTACGTTAATGAAAGGGACCGTCCGGATTTAGGCAAAGCCTGGCCGTCCGACAGTTCAAGTCAGAATAAAAAACCGTAGAAAAGCTGGGTCTCCCCCCAACTAAGAAAGAATGAAATGGTTAATCCAGAGGTTCCCCCCTGTGCCTCAATTTGTAGAGCTGTGAAGTATAGGAGAGGATATTTTTTTTGGCGAAATGTGCGAAAGGGAATAAATGACCATTTTATTTCCCCGATATTACTCAGGGATGACGAGCGTATTCCTCTTGTATTAATCCGATATAATTAGAGAGAAATTCATATTCTTTTGTATTATTCACCACAGTTAATGTGCAACAATACTTACGATAAGAGCCTCTCCATATCAATAAGTTATACTTTATTGTTTTAATGATAATAATTTATTGCTCAATTAATTCATTACCATTAAAAATGAACGGCAATTTTGCCCGCGGCGCATCTATCGTTTTTTGTTATAACGATGGGAAAAATTATGCTGAAAAATTTCTTCGTTTTTTCGGGCGCTCATCGACGGCACCGTTCCCAACGACAGACAATGTAAAATGGGGCGGCAGAGCCCGCCCCGAGAGGTCTTACCACATCAGCCGGCCGATCAGCGGCGCGGCCACCACCGTGATAATGCCGGCCAGCATCATCACCAGGCTCGACACCACGCCCTCCTGCGGCCCCAGTTCATAAGCGCGGGCGGTGCCGGCGCCGTGCGACGAGGCGCCAAACCCGGCTCCCTTGGCCAGGCGGCTGCGCACCGCCAGCCGCAGAAACAGAATGTCGCCCACCGCCATGCCGAACACCCCGGTGATCACCACGAACAGCGCCACCAGATCCGGCTGCCCGCCCATCTGTTTGGCGGCCTCCAGCGCGAACGGCGTGGTAATCGAACGCACCGCCAGGCTGCGCTGCACCTCTTCCGGCAGCGTCAGCAGGCGCGCCAGCCACACCGAGCTGTACACCGCCACCAGCACCGCCGTCGTTACCCCGGCGGTCAGCGACAGCCAGTGGCGGCGGATGATGTGCAGATTCTCGTACACCGGCACCGCAAAGGCGATGGTCGCCGGCCCCAGCAGCCACAGCAGCCAGTGGGTTTCACCGATATAGTCCTGATAGGAGATGTGGGTGACCACCAGCAGCAGCACCAGGATCATCGGCGTCAGTACCAGCGGCATCAGCAGTAACGTGCGGCGGCGGCGGTACAGCTTTTTGTTGGCGAAGTAGAGCGCCAGCGTCGCCAGAAAGCAGGCCAGGCTGAGGATAAAATCATTCATGGCGCTGCTTCCGTCGCTGCAGCCAAATCTCCAGCCGATACACCCTGTCCACCACCAGCCCGGTGGCGCCCAACGTCAGCATGGTGCTGACCGCGATCACCAGAAAGATCTTCCAGCCCTCGACCATCAGCAGCTGGGCATAGTTGACCACCGCCACCACCGCCGGCACGAAGAACAGCAGCATTTCCGCCAGCAGCCAGCGGGAGCCGGCCTTGACCCAGCTCAGCGGCAGAATGCGCAGCAGGATCAGCGCCAGCAGCATCAGCATGCCGACGATATTGGCGGGGAGCGGCAGGTGGAATTGTTGCACCAGGCGATCGGCGATCAGGAACAGCGCCGCATACAACGCCACCTGAATCGGCACCTGCAAACGGGTCAGCAGGGAGGGGGCAACGCGGCGTAACGCCAGAGACATGGAAGATGACCTCAAACAATAAATTGACGGCCTACAGTATACGCAGCCGGGAAACCACGCCTGAAATGAATTAAAATTATCGACATCATGCCGTCCGGGAATAGTTTCCCGCCGGTAGCGCCCTCAAGGAGAACCCTAACGTGGATGTCCGCACCCTGCGCTACTTCGTTGAAGTGGTGCGCCAGCAAAGCTTCACCCGCGCGGCGGAAAAACTGTTCGTCACCCAGCCCACCATCAGCAAGATGCTGCGGCATCTGGAAGAGGAGCTGGAATGCACGCTGCTGATCCGCGAAGGCCGCAAGCTGCGCCTGACCGACAGCGGCCAGGCGGTGTATCAGCGCGGCCTGACGATCCTCGACGAATTCCGCCAGCTGGAGGCGGAGCTGGAAGACATCAGCTCGGTGAAAAAGGGCGTGCTGCGGCTGGGCATTCCGCCGATGGTGGGCAGGCAGATCGCCGATCTGATCCGCCGCTTTCGCCAGACCTACCCCGGCATCGAATTAAAAATTTCCGAGCTGGGCGGGCTGTCGGTCGAACAGGCGGTGATGTCCGGCGAACTGGATCTGGCGATGACGGTGCTACCCTTCGATTCGGAACAGCCGCTGACCTTTCTGCCGCTGCTGGGCCATCCGATGTGCGTGGTGGCGCCGCGCACGCCGCAGTGGCTCAACCGCACCCGCATCAATATCGCCGAATTGGCCAACAGCCCGATCCTGATTTATAACGAAGACTTTGCGCTGTACAAGATGCTGATGAAGGCGTTTCGCCAGGCCGGTTTTGAACCGCAAATCGCGGTGCGCAGCGGCCAATGGGATTTCCTCGCCTCAATGGTGCAGGCCGGCGTGGGCATCGCCATGCTGCCGGAGCCGGTCTGCCGCTGGCTGGACAAGGAAAACCTGGTCTGGCTGCCGCTGGAGCCGCGCATGGAGTGGAAAATCGGGCTGATCTGGCGCCAGGGCAGCTACCTGTCGCACAGCGCGCAGGCCTGGATCGCCTGCTGCCGCGACTACTGGCCGCCGCTCAAGTAGCCAAAAAACAAGGGCCGCACAGGCGGCCCTTCGGGAAGAAATAAAGAGGAAAACATGATTCCTCTTCTGAGGTTTACCCTTCGCGTTCGATCAGCAACGCTTCGAGCAAGTCGAGATCGTGCAGCAGTTTTTGCAGCGTCTCGTTGCTGATTTTCTGCGTGGCGCGCAGGTGGTACAGCTCGCCGCGCTCGGCGCGCAGCGCCGTCAGGCGGAAACGCCGCTCGAGGTTTTCCATCGCCAGCGCATTCTCGATATCGTCTTTCGACGCGATGCGCCGCCGCAGCATGCCCGTCACCCGCGAGCTGACCTCTTTCAACACCTGCGGATCGAGGTTCTCTTCGGTATCGGCGACCAGACGCTCTTCCATTTTATTCACGCTCTCGATCGCCACTTCGGCCGCCATGGCGATCGCCATGCGCTCTTCGTGCTTGCTGGCGCTCTTGTCGGCCACCTGAACGCCGCGCAGCAGCAGCGGCAATGCCAGCACGCCGACGATCAACGACAGCAGGATCACCCCGGCGGCGATAAACACCAGCTGATAGCGCGCCGGGAAGGCGGTGCCGTCGCTCAGCAACAGCGGTATCGACAGCACACCGGCCAGGGTAATCGCCCCGCGCACCCCGGCGAACGACGCCACCCACAGCTCACGCGTGCTGTAGTCGCCAAACTGCAGCGGGCGCTTTTTCATAAAGCGGTTGCTGGCCTTCTTCATCACCCACAGCCAGGTGAAACGCAGCACCAGCAGCGCGGCGTAGATGGTGGCCACATCGGCGAACAGGTACCAGGTCTGGATGGTCGGATCCAGCTCCGCCTGCAGGATAGAGGTTTCAAGAATGCCCGGCAGCTGCAGGCCCAACATGATGAACACCATGCCGTTGAACACGAACTCCAGCATCGCCCATACGCTGTTGGCGCGCAGGCGCATCGCCAGCGGCGCGTTGCGGATCACGCCGGATTGGCTGATGGTCATCCCCGCCGCCACCGCCGCCAGGATGCCGGAAACGCCGATGTGTTCGGCGATCAGGTAGGAGGCGAACGGCAGCAGCAGCAGGAATACGATCTGGGTCGCCGGATCGTCGCCGCTCCAGCGGCTCATCACCCGCAGCGATTTACTGTAGGTCCAGGTGACCGCCACGCCGGCCAGCAGGCCACCGATCGCCACTTTGAGGAACTCGAGGGTTGCGCCGCCCACGGTGAACACCATGGTGCCCATCGCCACCGCGATGGCGAACTTGAGCGACACCAGGCCGGATGCGTCGTTCATCAGCGCCTCGCCTTCGAGCACGCCCATGATTGGCTTGGGAATGCGCCCTTTGCCGACGATGCCGGACAGCGCCACGGCATCGGTCGGCGACAGCACCGCCGCCAACGCGAAGGCCGCCACCAGCGGAATGCCCGGCACCATGGCGTAGATCAGATAGCCGACGCCGACCACGGTGATCAGCACCAGCACCAGCGCCAGGCCGAGAATTTCACGCCCGTGGTGCAGGAATTCGCGCGTCGGCGTTTTCCAGCCGTCGGCGAACAGCAGCGGCGGGATGAACAGCACCAGGAACAGTTCGGGATCAAAGTCGACGTGCAGCCCGAAATGCGGCCAGGCCAACAGGGCCCCGATGGCGATTTGCATCAGCGGCAGCGGCACCTGGAACGGCAACATGCGCGTCACCACCCCGGACAGGGAGACCACCAGGATCAAAATGAGGATTGTAAAAAAGATTTCCATGCTTTCCTTAGACTCTACGATTCAGACGACATCGGCTCAGGGCCTGCGTTGGTCCCGATAGTAGATCACTTTTTTTACAGCCGTTAAAGCTTGTTGTGCCTTTCAAAACGCGGTGCAGAGCAGAAGAAGACTTATCTTAAGAAGGGAAATGCCGTGACAGTTTCCCTCACCCGCCGGGCGAGGGAAACCTGAGGGTCTTAAATCGCCCAGCCGCCGGCGTAGAACGCCACCAGCGCCACGGCGATCAGCACGGTGCCGATGTTCAGCTTACGCCATTCGCCGGAGAAGATGCGGCCGATGACCAGCGAGCTGAAGCCCAGCATGATGCCGGTAACGATGTTGCAGGTCAGTACGATGAACACCGCGCACAGCAGGCCGGCCATCGCGTCGACGAAGTCGTTGAAGTCCAGCTTGGTGACGTTGCTCAGCATCAGCAGGCCGACGTACATCAGCGCCGGTGCGGTGGCATAGACCGGCACCAGATAGGCCAGCGGCGACAGGAACAGGATCAGCAGGAACAGAATGCCGACCACGGTGGCGGTCAGGCCGGTCTTGCCGCCCGCGGCGGTGCCGGCGGCGGATTCGATGTAGACCGCGGCGGGCGCGGCGCCCACCAGGCCGGAGAAGATGCTGCTCAGGGAATCCGAGGTCAGCGCCTTGCCGCCGTTGATGATCTGCCCGTCTTTATCCAGCAGGTTGGCCTGCCCGGCCACCGCGCGGATGGTGCCGGTGGCGTCGAACACCGCGGTCATCACCAGCGCCAGCACGCTCGGCAACACCACCGGCTGCAATGCGCCCATGATATCCAGGCTGAAGATCAACGACTTGCCGTCAGCGTCCGCCAGGCTCGGCATGGCGAATAGCCCCTGGTATTTCACCGCCGGGTCGAAGATCAAGCCGATGATGGAAATGGCGATGATCACCAGCAAAATGCCGCCGGGCACGCGCAGTTTTTCCAGGCCGAAGATCACCGCCAGGCCGACCAGCGTCATCACCACCGGGAAGGAGGTGAACGCGCCGAGCGCCACCGGCAGGCCATCCAGCGGGTTCTTCACCACCAGGCCGACGCCGTTGGCGGCGATCAGCAGCAGGAACAGACCGATACCGATGCCGGTGCCGTGCGCCACGCCCATCGGCAGGTTGCGCAGGATCCAGGCGCGGATGCCGGTGACCGAGATAATGGTAAACAGTACGCCCATCAGGAACACCGCACCCAGCGCCACCGGAATGCTGATGTGCTGGCCCAGCACCAGGCTGAAGGCGGTGAAGGCGGTCAACGAGATCGCACAGCCGATCGCCATCGGCAGGTTAGCCCACAGCCCCATCAGCAGCGAGCCCAGCCCGGCCACCAGGCAGGTGGAGACAAACACCGCCGCCGGCGGGAAGCCCGCTTTGCCCAGCATGCTCGGCACCACGATCACCGAGTACACCATCGCCAGGAAGGTGGTTAGCCCCGCCACCACCTCCTGGCGCACGCTGCTGCCGCGCGCGGAAATTTTAAAATAGCCATCAAGCCCGCCGGTTGGTTTTTCGGCGTGGTTCGCTTGAGAGTTCGACATAGGTTACTTCCCCTGTGTTTCATGAATCGGCCCGTCGCAGCAGGCCTGTAATCTCGCCCGCGCCCGATCGTCACGTAATCGTTTACGTCACGTTCCGCATCCTTGCCCTTCTGTCGCAGCGCCAACGGCGATGCGCACCAAGGCAAACGTTTAACTCGCAGCGCGCGGTACGGGTGATTTATGGTGGTTTATTCAAGGCAAACGATTATCCTGCCTTCCATAGCGTCTAATCAACTAAAGATCGCGGCAATTTATGCAGAAAGCGGCGGGAATGACGCCTGTACGATAAAACCGGGGCGACGGGCGCCCCGGCGAACGCCGTCGCGGCAGGGTTATTGCGTCTGCACCGCAGCGGGATCCATATACATCAATTCCCAGATATGGCCATCCAGATCCTGAAAACCGTGGCCGTACATCACGCCGTAGTCCCGCGGCGGGTGGTAGGTGTTGCCGCCGCCGGCGACCGCCTTACGCACCAGTTCGTCCACCGCCGCCCGGCTGGGTTGCGACAGGCATACCAGCACTTCGGTGGCCTGCTTGGCGTCGCCGATCGGGTTCGGGGTAAACATCCTGAATTTGTCGTGGGTCAGCAACATCACGTAAATCGTGTCGCTGACCACCATGCACGCGGCGGTGTCATCGGTGAATTGCGGATTGAAAGTGAAACCCAGGTGGGTGAAGAACGCCATCGAGGCGGGCAGATCGCTGACGGGCAGGTTAACGAAGATTTGCGTAGCCATGGGCTACCTCCGATGAAGAATGACCCCATCGAGTATAGCCCATCCGCTTAGCTCAGCAGGTCGTAAGGGCCGCCCTGCTCCAACGCCCGCTGGTAGGCGGGCCGGGCGTGAATGCGCTGCAGAAAACCGCGCAGTTTCGGGCAATCATCCAACGCGCCGCGCGCCGCCATCGCCTCCAGCGGGAAGCTCATCTGAATGTCCGCCGCGCTGAAGTCGTTGCCGACAAACCAGCTGCCCTTGTTCAGGTGCTGTTCGAGGAATTCGCAGTGCGGCGCGATCTGCTTGTCGAGATATTCGCGCTGCACGCCCTTGCCGATCGCGCCGGCCACCGGCCGCAGCAGCCAGGGGATCGGCGGCTGGCCGAGCCGGCTGAACACCAGTTTCATCACCAACAGCGGCATCAGCGATCCTTCAGCGTAGTGCAGCCAGTAGCGGTATTGCTGGCGCGCGTGGAAGTCGGTCGGCATGAACATCCCTTGCGCGTCATAGGCTTCCTGCAGGTATTCGATGATGGTGCCGGATTCCGCCAGCGTCAGATCGCCGTCGACGATCACCGGCGATTTGCCCAGCGGGTGGATCTTTTTCAGCGCCGCCGGCGCCAGCATAGTCTGCGGATCGCGTTCGTAGCGTTGCACCTGATAGGGCACGCCCAGCTCTTCCAGAAACCACAGAATGCGCTGCGACCGCGAGTGATTGAGATGATGAACAATGATCATAAAGAAGCTCCTGTCCGCTGCCACACCAGTTCGCCCACCTGCACGCCGTTGCCGAGCTGCAAGGGCACCGTGCGCAACGTCAGCCGATCGCCGCTGAAAGCGTAAAAACGCACCTGACGGCTGCCTACCCAGTTGGGGAACGAACAGCCTTCGACCTGATGCACCACCCGCTGTTCGCTTTCCTCCACCTGATAGCGGCCGAAGTAGCAAATCATATTGATGAAGGCCGCGCGGATCTCCCGCTCGGACCCCTGCGCCAAATCGTCGGCGGCGAAACGCGGCCGCACGGCACTGTACAGCTGCGCCGCCATCGTGCCGTTGGCCTCATAGTGGATTCGCCCCAACACCTGCTCGCCCAGCGGGTAATTCAGCTCGCCGTTCTGGTTTTTGAACACCGACGACACCAGCGCCCAACTGCCGATAAACGCGTTTACCGTCATTACGCTTCTCCGGTTAAGGATCGTCTGTATAGGGTAGTGGCGATTTTTACCGCACGCCAGCGGATGAAAAAATAATCAGTTTATTTGACAGAGATACTCAAAACTCTCCGATTTTTTATTCCAGCCTGCCGCACTACTATTTAACACATCGAGAGACAACGGGCTCTCATCCAATCAATACGCTGAGGAATACATCATGAAAAACGTCAAAATTTTTGCTACCGCTGCACTGCTGGCTACCGCTTCTTTTGCTACCTTCGCCGCCGATATGCCTTCCAGCCAACCCGCTGCAGACGCCCAGAAAATCGGCGTAGTTTCCGTTAGCGGCGCCACCAACCTGAGCGCGCTGGAAAGCGAACTGGCCAGCAAAGCCGCCGCATCGGGCGCCAGTTCATACCGCATCGTCGCCGCCGGCGGCCAGAACAAACTGTACGGCACCGCAGAAATCTTCAACTGATCGTCGAACAGCCAACCGACGGAAGAAAGAAGCCCCGCAAGGGGCTTTTCTCGTTTTAGCGGGCGTCGAAGCGTGTCGCCAGCTTCTGCAGGCGAAACTGCTCGGTGATGAAATCGACAAAAACCCGGGTTTTGGTCGGTAAGAATTTGGTGGTGGGAAAATAAAGGTGCATGCTGCCGCGATCGACATACCAACCCGGCAACACCCGCACCAGGCGGCCGTTTTCCAGATAGGGCACCGCATTCGGCATGGCGATCAAGGCAATGCCCAAGCCCATTTCCGCCGCCCGCGCCGCCGCCTCCGGCTCGTTTACCGTCATGCCGATCGCCATCGCCGGCGCATGCTGCTCGTTTTCCGCATTGCGCAGCGGCTGATGGCGGATGCGCCCGGTCTGTGGCGAACGGATGAAAATCCCGGTGTGTTGCGCCAGCTGTTCCGGCTGCCGCAGCGGCGGCCGTTGCCGCAGATAATCCTCCGAAGCCACCAACACGCCGTGTGCGGGCGCCAGCTCGCGCGCAATCATCCCCTGAGCCAGTTCGATGCCGCCGCCCAACGCGGCGTCGAAGTGCTCGCCGATCAGATCCACCTGGCGATTATCGAAATGCCAGTCCGGCACGATCGCCGGATAACGCGCCAAAAAATCCGGCAACATCGGCAACACGAAATTCAGACCGAAAGCGGTGCCCATGCTGATCCTCAGGCTGCCGGCCGCCACGCCACCGCTGCTGCTCAGGCCCTTCAACGCGCACTGAATCGACTGCAGACCACCGCTGACTTCCTGCAAAAAACGCTCGCCCTCTTCGGTCAGGATCAGCTGGCGAGTGTTGCGCTGGAACAGGCGCACGCCAACCAGCGTCTCCAGCCGGGTGACGTTTTTGCCCACCGCTGCCGGGCTGAGGCCCAGCTTGCGGCCGGCGGCGGAAAAGCTGCCGTTTTCCGCGCTGCTGACGAAGCATTCCAGGTGTCCCAGCATACTTTTCCTCTATGGATTTCAAACTAATGGTTTGAACTGATTATAGCTCTTTGTGGCTAGTGGCCGTGCCGACGATCTCCGATACTGAATGCCGGCACTTTACTTTACCCTCACCCACTTTGGAGAAATAACATGACCACAGCACACCCTCTGCAAGGCAAAGTCGCGTTCGTTCAAGGCGGTTCACGCGGCATCGGCGCCGCCATCGTTAAACGGTTGGCGAGTGAAGGCGCCACCGTCGCCTTTACCTACGCCGCCTCGGCCGATCGCGCCGAAGCGGTGGCAAGAGCCATCACCGCCGCCGGCGGCAAAGCCCTCGCCATCAAGGCCGACAGCGCCGATGCGGCGGCGCTGCAGCAGGCGGTGCGCCAGGCGGTCAGCCAGTTCGGCAATCTGGATATTCTGGTGAACAACGCCGGGGTGTTTACGCTGGGCAGCACCGAGGAACTGGCGTTGGAAGACCTGGATCGCATGCTGGCGGTCAACGTGCGCAGCGTGTTCGTCGCCAGCCAGGAGGCGGCGCGCCACATGAACGACGGTGGCCGCATCATCCACATCGGCAGCACCAACGCCGAGCGCGTGCCGTTCGGCGGCGCGGCGGTGTATGCGATGAGCAAATCGGCGCTGGTCGGCCTGACCAAAGGCATGGCGCGCGATCTCGGCCCGCGCGGCATCACCGTCAATAACGTGCAGCCCGGCCCGGTGGACACCGAAATGAACCCGGATGCCGGCGAGTTCGCCGATCAGCTCAAGCAGCTGATGGCGATCGGCCGCTACGGCAAAGATGAAGAGATCGCCGGCTTCGTCGCCTACCTCGCCGGCCCGCAGGCGGGTTATATCACCGGCGCCAGCCTGAGCATCGACGGCGGCTTCTCGGCGTAACCGCCCCTGAAATGCAAAAAGCCCCGTGAAGGGGCTTTTTTGTTGGCTGTAAACGGCCGGATATCAGAACGGGATATCGTCGTCGAAATCCATTGGCGGTTCGTTGCTGGTTGCCGGAGCGCTGTTCTGCGCCGGGCGAGACTGCTGCTGGCCGCCGCTGAACTGGTTGCCGCCCTGTGGCTGCTGAGGCTGGCCCCAACCGCCCTGGCCGCCGGCAGATTGACCGGCCGGTGCGCCGCCGCCCTGACGGCCGCCCAGCATCTGCATGGTGCCGCCGACGTTAACCACGATCTCGGTGGTGTAGCGATCCTGGCCGCTCTGATCCTGCCATTTACGGGTCTGCAGGGAGCCTTCGATGTAGACCTGAGAGCCTTTACGCAGGTATTCGCCCGCCACTTCGGCCAGTTTGCCGAACAACACGACGCGGTGCCACTCGGTCTTCTCTTTCTGTTCGCCGGTCGCCTTGTCACGCCAGCTTTCGGAGGTCGCCAGGGTAATGTTGGCCACTGCGCCGCCGTTCGGCATGTAACGGACTTCTGGATCCTGACCCAGATTCCCGACCAGAATTACTTTGTTTACGCCTCTGCTGGCCATGAGCACTTCTCCCGATGATTGATTTCTACACAGTATAAACGCGTCAGTTTACCACGCTGAGTGCGAAACCACACCCGTGTTGATAAGTGCGAATTGCATTCCAGAATTGTCTTTTCGATCGACCTTGTTGCATTCGCATACTGGATATTCATTCAGGTTTTTTTGTGTCATAATTATGCGTTTCGACCAGGCTGTGCCGGTTTTTTGCGAGATCCATCACAAAATCCCCCGCAAAAATCGCGACAGGCGCGGTGTATCATCAAGACGGGAAGTGTAAATGGACAATATCGAAGTTCGTGGTGCTCGAACCCATAATCTGAAAAACATCAACCTGATCATCCCGCGTGACAAACTGATCGTCGTCACCGGCCTGTCCGGTTCCGGCAAGTCATCGCTGGCTTTCGATACGCTGTATGCCGAAGGGCAACGCCGCTACGTCGAATCGCTCTCCGCCTATGCGCGCCAGTTCCTGTCGCTGATGGAAAAACCCGACGTCGACCATATCGAAGGCCTGTCGCCGGCGATCTCCATCGAGCAGAAATCCACCTCGCACAACCCGCGATCCACGGTCGGCACCATCACCGAGATCCACGACTACCTGCGCCTGCTGTTCGCCCGCGTTGGCGAACCGCGCTGCCCGGATCACCATGTGCCGCTGGCGGCACAAACCGTCAGCCAGATGGTCGATAACGTGCTGAGCCAGCCGGAAGGCAAACGCCTGATGCTGCTGGCGCCGGTGGTGAAAGACCGCAAGGGCGAGCACACCAAAACGCTGGAAAACCTGGCCGCCCAGGGCTACATCCGCGCGCGCATCGACGGCGAAGTGTGCGATCTGTCCGATCCGCCGAAGCTGGAGCTGCAGAAGAAACACACCATCGAAGTGGTGGTCGATCGCTTCAAGGTGCGCGACGACATGGCGCAGCGCCTGGCCGAATCGTTCGAAACCGCGCTGGAATTGTCCGGTGGCACCGCAGTGGTGGCGGACATGGACGACGAGAAAGCGGACGAGCTGCTGTTTTCCGCCAACTTCGCCTGCCCGATCTGCGGCTACAGCATGCGCGAGCTGGAACCGCGCTTGTTTTCCTTCAACAACCCGGCCGGCGCCTGCCCGACCTGCGACGGCCTGGGCGTGCAGCAGTTCTTCGATCCGGATCGCGTGGTGCAAAACCCCGAGCTGTCGCTGGCCGGCGGCGCGATCCGCGGCTGGGATCGCCGCAACTTCTATTACTTCCAGATGCTGCGCTCGCTGGCGGAGCATTATGAGTTCGACGTAGAGGCGCCGTTCAACACCCTGAGCGCCAACGTGCAGAAGGCGGTGCTGAGCGGCTCCGGCAAAGAGTCGATCGAATTCAAATACATCAACGATCGCGGTGACACCACCGTGCGCCGCCATCCGTTCGAAGGCGTGCTGCACAACATGGAGCGCCGCTACAAAGAGACCGAATCCAGCGCGGTGCGCGAAGAGCTGGCGAAGTTCATCAGCAACCGCCCTTGCGCCTCGTGCCACGGCACCCGCCTGCGCGAAGAAGCGCGCAACGTGTTCGTCGAAGACACCACGCTGCCGGAGATCTCCGATTTGAGCATCGGCCATGCGATGACCTTCTTCCAGAACATGAAGCTCAGCGGCCAGCGTGCCAAAATCGCCGAAAAAGTGCTGAAAGAGATCGGCGATCGCCTGAAATTCCTGGTGAACGTCGGCCTGAACTACCTGTCACTGTCCCGCTCGGCGGAGACGCTCTCCGGCGGCGAAGCGCAGCGTATCCGTTTGGCCAGCCAGATCGGCGCCGGCCTGGTGGGCGTGATGTACGTGCTGGATGAGCCGTCGATCGGCCTGCACCAACGCGACAACGAGCGCCTGCTGGAAACGCTGATCCACCTGCGCAACCTCGGCAACACGGTGATCGTGGTGGAGCATGACGAAGACGCCATCCGCGCCGCCGACCACGTGATCGACATCGGCCCCGGCGCCGGCGTGCACGGCGGCCAGGTGGTGGCGGAAGGCACCGTCGACGACATCATGGCGCAGCCGGACTCGCTGACCGGCCAGTTCCTCAGCGGCAAGCGCGAGATCGCCATTCCGGCGCAGCGCGTGCAGGCCGATCCGACCAAGGTGCTGAAGCTGAGCGGCGCGCGCGGCAACAACCTGAAGGACGTGACGCTGACGCTGCCGGTTGGGCTGTTTACCTGCATCACCGGCGTTTCCGGCTCCGGCAAATCGACGCTGATCAACGATACGCTGTTCCCGATCGCTCAGCGCCAGCTCAACGGCGCCACCATCGCCGAACCGGCGCCGTTCCGCGAAGTGACCGGCCTGGAACATTTCGACAAGGTGATCGACATCGATCAGAGCCCGATCGGCCGTACGCCGCGCTCCAACCCGGCCACCTACACCGGCATTTTTACCCCGGTGCGCGAGCTGTTCGCCGGCGTGCCGGAATCGCGCAGCCGCGGTTATACGCCGGGCCGTTTCAGCTTCAACGTCAAGGGCGGGCGCTGTGAAGCCTGCCAGGGCGACGGGGTGATCAAGGTCGAGATGCACTTCCTGCCGGACATCTACGTGCCGTGCGACCAGTGCAAGGGCAAGCGCTATAACCGCGAAACGCTGGAAGTGAAGTACAAGGGCAAGAGCATCCACGAAGTGCTGGAGATGACCATCGAAGAAGCGCGTGACTTCTTCGACGCGGTGCCGGCGCTGGCGCGCAAGCTGCAGACCCTGATGGATGTCGGCCTGTCGTACATCCGTCTCGGCCAGTCGGCCACCACGCTCTCCGGCGGTGAGGCGCAGCGCGTCAAGCTGGCGCGCGAGCTGTCGAAACGCGGCACCGGCCAGACGCTGTATATCCTCGACGAGCCGACCACCGGTCTGCACTTCGCCGATATCCAGCAGCTGTTGGCGGTGCTGCATCAGCTGCGCGATCAGGGCAACACCATCGTGGTCATCGAGCATAACCTGGACGTGATCAAGACCGCCGACTGGATCGTCGATCTGGGGCCGGAAGGCGGCAGCGGCGGCGGCGAAATCCTGGTCGCCGGCACGCCGGAAACCGTGGCCGAGTGTGAAAAATCGCACACCGCACGCTTCCTGAAACCGCTGCTGGAAAAATAACGGCGGGTTATCCCTCTCAACGAGGCGGCCTATTCCGCCTCGTTGAGCAATCAACATATCCCTTTCTGAAAAACATTAAATCATCTTCTCTGCATCATTCCTTTAAAAACAGGCGCTTTGAACCCTGCCAATAATAAACTCGCCCAATCATGCCACTCGTTTGGCTGTTGTTTATTCCCCATGCGTTTCACTGTTGCGGTGAAATAACGCCAATGACGCGCCGTCGTCTGTCAATTAATCAATATAAACCTGGCGTTTATAAATAAGCTGCAATTAATCGCCGGCCTGCGGGCCGTATATTCAATGGGATGATATAAAAGGTGTTTAACGTGGATACTAAACTGGGAACCTCTGTCGCCGCGCTGTTATTTCTGTTTCCTTTCGCCGCTCAGGCGCAGGACGGCGAGGCCTCTTTAACGCTCGCCGGCGGCCTTGCCGTCGCCCCCGCCTATGAAGGCTCTTCTTTTTACAGCATTGAACCCTTGTATCAGGTGAATGCCTGCTATCAAAACGCCAGCTGGGGGGAGTTCAGCGCAGGCAGCGAGGGGGCACGCTGGCAATTCCCGCTTGCCGGCCCCGTCGGCATCGCGTTATTGCTCAACTATGACGCCGGCCGTGACGAGGAAATCAGAACCTTGCGCGGGCGCAACACCCGACTCAAGGGCATGGGCAAGCTGGGTGGCGCACTGGAGGCCGGCGCCGAACTGAGCTACCAACTCGATCCCTTCCGCGCCTACGTAAAAGGCATGCAGGCAACGCGCAAGCGCAGCTACGGCGGGGAAGAACTGGGCCACACGGCCTATGTGGAAACCGGGCTCACCGGGCAATATCCACTCAGCGAACAGCTGACATTGATCGGCAACCTCTCCACCACCTGGGCCAACAGCGGCTATCAGCGCGGCTATTTCGGCGTGACGTCGCAGCAGGCACAGCGCAGCGCTTTCAGCGCTTATCGGCCGGGCAGCGGCTTCAAGGACGCGACCCTCACCGCCGCGCTCAATTACCAATGGCGACCGAACGTGGCCTTCCAGGCCGGGGTCGGCGTGACCCGTCTGCTGGGCGACGCGGCCGACAGCCCTATCGTCGAAAAAACCACGTCGGGTATGGCCTTCACCAGCGCCAGCTACAGCTTCTGACGTTTTACCCAATGAGAGCGAGCGCGTACGCCCGTCAGATAACGCCATAACGCGACGGCGAAAAAATAAACTATAGTTTAACGAATTGTGAGGTAAACAGGCGGATAATTAAACCATGCCATATTTACCTGACAATATCTGGCGTTGCTCTCCCTTATTAAGGATATTTTATGTGCCAACATCATTCGACAGAATGTCGTAACTTCACGGCATTTCGCCACCGCTGGGAAATGCCCATGATCTGGCTATCGGCGATAATAACGCTTCTCGGTTTTTTATTTGGCATCGCCGCTATCGTCGCGTCCTCGGACGAGACGATTCTGGGATTAGGCACGGAAGCCAAAGAAACATTGGATACGCTCAGCCTGTTCGCCTTATTACCGCTGATCCCTATCGCTTTCTATATTTATCGTTTCTATCTCGCCGCCCAGGCGAAATCCAACGCCTTGCGCGTCGGGCCGGCACAATTTCCCGAGCTGTTCGCGCTGTATCAGGATATTGGCCGCCGCCTGGAGCTCAAGACGCTGCCGAAGCTCTACCTGACCAACGGCAACGGCGTGGTCAACGCCTTCGCGCTGGAATGCAACCGCCGTCAGCGCTATGTGGTGATCCACGCTGAAATCGCCATGCTGATGCCCACCGCGCCGGAGATCGTGGAGTTCGTGCTGGCGCACGAGCTGGCCCACCATAAGCTGCGCCACGTGTCGCTGTGGCGCCTGGCGATCGGCGTCGTACCGCAATCGCTGGTGCTGCCCGGCCTGGCGACCACCCGCGCGCAGGAGTATTCCGCAGACCGCGTGGCGCTCGCCGTCTGCCCGAATTACGCCGACACGGTGCGGCTGCTGGCCGTCGGCCCCTGGATGCAGCACGGCGTGAACCCGCAGGCCTGGCTGGAACAGTGCGAAGAAGAGAACAAGGAGCTGTTTGTCCGCATCAGCAACCTGCTGTCGGATCATGCGGTGATGGTCAAACGCTTCAAGGCGCTCAAAGACATTGAGATGCACGGCTTCGAGCGCCACGGCAGCATGTTTTAATCCGCCCCGCCGGGCCTACAGCGTTTTCAGCACCCGCGCGGGATTGCCGCCCACCACGCAGTTGGCCGGCACGTCTTTGGTCACCACCGCGCCGGAGGCCACGACCGCATTGTCGCCGATGGTCACGCCCGGATTGATCACCGCGCGTCCGCCGATCCATACGTTGTCGCCAATCTTGACCGGCTTACCGAACTCCGCGCCGCCGACGCGGGTCTCAGCGTCCAGCGGATGGGTCGCGGTGTAAATATGCACGCCCGGTGCCAGCAGGCAGTTGTCGCCGATATGCACCTCGCACACGTCGAGGATCACGCAGTCGAAATTGGCGTAGAAGTTCTTGCCGAGATAAATGTTATAGCCATAGTCGCAGCGGAAGGTCGGCTCGATGGTGCCGCCCTGATAGCCGCCCAGCAGCTCACCCAGCCACTGTTTGCGCAGCTCGCCCTCTTCCGGCGAGGAGTGGTTATAGCGATGCGTCAGCTGGCGCGCGCGCCGACGCTCGCTGCGCAGCAGGTCATCGCCGGCGTCGTACAGCTCCCCGGCGATCATCTTGCGCTTTTCTTCGCTGATGGCCATGTCGGCCTCCTTATGTTATCCGCGTTTCTTGAATGCCCAAGCGTAGCCGCTTTTGCCTGATGACAAAAAGGGAACGTTCCCAATTTAAAATCATGATCACGCTTTGACACGAAAAAACAGGAGAAAAACGGGCGGCGCCGCCGCCCGGCAATCAGGCGCGCAGTTCCTGGCGCACGTGTTCGGGCAGGCCTTCCACCACCAGCTGATAGGAGCTGTCGATCAGCGTGTAAAACTGCGAGTTCGGCAGGTTGCCGTCGAGAAACACCGTGTTCCAGTGCGCCTTGTTCAGGCCGGCGCAGGCGACGATCTCAGGATGGTGTTCACGCAGGCTTTCCGCCAGCTCCGGGCTGGACTTGACCGCCAGCGCCGGCCGCCCTTCGACCTCGCACACCATGGCGAACATCACGTCGCCTACCTTGATCTGACTGGCCTGCCACTGGTTTTGGTCGCTTTGCTCCGCGCCCGGCTTCGCCATGCAGTACTCCAGCAATGCGCTGTTATTCATTGGGTTACTCCCCCTGTAATGTGGCCACAATACGGCGTGCTCCGCCGTGGATGCGGTGCTCCCCCAGCCAGATGCCCTGCCATGTGCCCAACATCAGCCGCCCGTGCCTGACGGGCAGCGTCAAGGACGCGCCCAGCAGCGAGGATTTGATGTGCGCCGGCATGTCGTCCGGCCCTTCGTAGTCATGCTGATAGGGTGCGTTTTCCGGTACCTGACGCAGGAAATGCTGCTCCATATCGGCTCGCACCGTGGGATCGCAGTTCTCGTTGAGCGTCAGCGAGGCCGAGGTATGCTGCAGCAACAGATGCAGCAGGCCGGTTTGCAGGCGGTGTAAGTGGGTTAACTGGTTGACGATCTCGTCGGTAACCAGATGAAAGCCACGCGCTTTTGCGCTGAGGATTAGCGTTTGCTGATGCCACATGAGTGAGCGCCCCTCAATCAGTATATTCTCTCTCCGGTTTGCGGCAACTTCGGCGGCGCGCCGGCAATAAAAAAGGAGCGATATCGCTATCGCTCCCCGATGAACGTCCGTTCAGACTAACAGGCGTTACTGCACCGCGGCAAACGCCTCGGCCACCTGACGCACGTTGTTGTGGTTCAGGCCGGCCACGCACATGCGGCCGCTGTGGATCAGGTAGACGCCGAACTCTTCACGCAGGCGATCGACCTGCGCCGCGCTGAAACCGGTGTAGCTGAACATGCCGCGCTGCGCCAGCAGGTAATCGAAGTTGCGCTGCGGCAGCGCGCTCTTCAGGGTGTCCACCAGCGCGTGACGCATCTCGAGAATGCGGGTGCGCATGCTCTCCACTTCGTCCAGCCATTGGGTTTTTAACTGGGCGTCGTTCAGCACCTTGGCCACCAGCTGCGCGCCGAAATTCGGTGGGCTCGAGTAGTTGCGGCGCACGGTGGCCTTCAGTTGGCCCAGCACGCGCCCGGCCGCCTCTTCGCTTTCGCACACCACCGACAGGCCGCCGACGCGCTCGCCGTACAGCGAGAAGATCTTCGAGAACGAGTTGCTCACCAGGCACGGCAGGCCGGCCGCCGCGATGGCGCGAATGGCGTAGGCGTCCTGCTCCATGCCGCCGCCGAAGCCCTGGTAGGCGATGTCGAGGAACGGAATGATTTCACGCTCGGCGATCACCTTGACCACCTCATCCCACTGGGCAGGGGTCAGGTCGGAACCGGTCGGGTTGTGGCAGCACGGGTGCAGCAGCGCGATGCTGTGCTTCGGCAGCTGTTTCAGCGCCGCGAGCATGGCGTCGAACTTCACGCCCAGGCTTTCGCTGTCGAAATACGGGTAGGTATTCACCTTGAAACCAGCGCCGCTGAAGATGGCGACGTGGTTTTCCCAGGTCGGATCGCTGACCCACACCTGCGAATCCGGGAAGTAGCTTTTCAGGAAGTCGGCGCCCACTTTCAACGCGCCGGAACCGCCGACGGTCTGAATGGTGGCGATACGCCCCTGCTGCAGCATCGGGTGCTGCGCGCCGAACAGCAGATGCTGGATGGCGGAACGGTAGGGTTGCAGCCCTTCCATCGGCAGGTATACCGAGGCGCCGTGCTCGACGCTGTTCAACTGCGCCTCCGCCGCGGCGACCGCCCGCATCTGCGGAATGATGCCCTGCGCATCGTAGTACAGGCCGATACTCAGGTTCACCTTGTGCGCGCGCGGGTCTTGTTTGAATTTTTCCATCAGCGACAGAATGGGATCGCCGGCATAGGCGTCAACGTTCTGGAACACGGGGTTTTTCTCCTGGTTTATTTATTGTGGTTTGGGCACAGCGTTACGTTCCTAATATAGACGGAAAACCGCATTCGGTTTTAGCTTTCTCGCGCCACCGGCAATAAACCGTTTTCCTTGATGCGATTGAGCACCACCGCCGTTTTGATATGCGCCACGCTTTTGTGCGGCGACAGCGTCTGGCTGATGAATTCGCTCAGCGCCGGCAGGTCCGCCACCGCCACTTTCAGCAGGTAATCGGCGTCGCCGGTGGTCTTGTAAGCGTCGAGGATCGCATCCACCTCCTCCAGCATCTGATGAAAGCTGTCGATCTGCTCTTGGGCGTGCGTGATCAGGCTGACTTCGATCAGCCCCACCAGCCCCAGGCCGACCGCCTCCGGCGCCAGCCGCGCGTGGTAGCCGCGGATCAGCTGCGCCTGCTCCAGGCTGATGCGCCGCCGCGAACACTGGGAGGCGGAGAGCCCCACCAGCTCGCTCAGCTCCTGATTGGTCAGCCGGCCGTTGGCCTGTAACAGCGTCAGGATTTTCATATCAAAATCGTCAATGTTGTACATAGCCACCTGTAAACTGTGTTAATAAATGTTGACGTTACAGCCTACCAGTTTTTTTACCGTTGCCGGCGTCACACCCTGGCGCTTAAATCGCGTACAGCAGCAAAGCCCGGCGTTTTCGCCGGTAAGCGGCATAAATAACGGCTAACTCATGCAGGCAAACGACAATTAACGGCGAAGTAACGCATAAAACCACGAATGTATAAAAAGGACGCCAGATGAAAAAGTTACTCCCTCTCGCGCTGCTGCTCGCCGCCGGCAGCGCCGGCGCGCAATCCCACCTGGATAAGGTGCTGCAGCAAAAGACCCTGGAGGTCTGCACCACCGGCGACTACAAGCCCTATACCTTCCTCAAGGAAGACGGCAGCTATGAAGGCATCGATATCGACATGGCGGAATCGCTGGCCAAGAGCCTGGGCGCGAAAGTGAAGTGGGTGAAGACCAGCTGGAAAACCCTGACGCCGGACTTCACCTCCGGCAAGTGCGACATTGCGATGGGCGGTATCTCCGTCACGCTGGAGCGGCAAAAGCAGGTGTTCTTCGCCGACAAGCTGGATACCGACGGCAAAATCCCGCTGGTGCGCTGCACCGACGTGAAGAAATACCGCACTCTCGAGCAGATCAACAAACCGTCGGTGCGTCTGTTGGAACCGGCGGGCGGCACCAACGAAGCCTTCGTGCACGCCTATCTGCCAAAGGCCAAACTGACGCTCACGCACGACAACATGAGCATTTTCCAGCAGTTGGTGGACCGCAAGGCAGACGTGATGATCACCGACGCCTCCGAGGCGCTGTACCAGCAGAAGCGCTATCCGAAGCTGTGCGCGGTGAATCCGACCAAACCGATGCAGTACGGCGAGAAGGCTTACATGCTGCCGCGCGACGATCTGAGCTGGAAACTGTATGTGGATCAGTGGCTGCACCTGGTCAAGGCGACCGGCGAATATCAGAAGATTATCGATAAGTGGTTGGCGGTAAAGAAGTAACCCGCTGAGAAACGGGGCCGACGCGCGTCGGCCCCTGCGGCGTTTCAGTCGCCGATGTATTCCATCGCCACGCGCTGCGTGAGCTTGGTGATCAGCTCGTAGGCACTGATGCCGGTGCAGACGGCGATGCGCTCGACCGGCAGCGCCGGCCCCCACAGCACCGCTTCATCCCCCACCTTATCGGCGGCGGCCGGCCCGAGATCGACCGAAATCATGTCCATCGACACCCGGCCGACGATCGGCACTTCGCGGCCGTTGATCAGGATCGGCGTACCGGTCGGCGCGCTGCGCGGGTAGCCGTCGCCGTACCCCATCGCCACCACGCCCAGCCGGGTATCGCGCGGGCTGACCCAGGTGCCGCCGTAGCCGACCGCTTCGCCGGCCTTGTGCTCGCGCACCGCGATCAGGCTGGACTTCAGCGTCATCGCCGGCTGCAGCCCATGCTCGGCGCCGCTGCCGTTATCCAGCGGCGACACGCCGTACAAAATAATGCCGGGGCGTACCCACTCGTTGTGGGCGTCCGGCCACAGCAGCGTGCCGCCGGACGCGGCGACCGAGCGCTGGCCCGGTTTGCCGCGCGCGAACTGCTCGAAGCAGGCGATCTGTTTCAACGTGGTGTCGGATTCCGGCTCGTCGGCGCGGCTGAAGTGACTCATGATATTGACCGGCTGCGCCACGTTGCGGCAGGCGCACAGGCGCTGATAAAACGCCTCCGCGTGTTCGGGGCGCACCCCCAGCCGATGCATGCCGGTATCGAGCTTCATCCACACCGGCACCGGACGCGCCAGCTCGGCCTGCTCCAGCGCTTCGAGCTGTTCGATGCTGTGCACCGCGGTTTCGATGTTGTTCGCCACCAGCACCGGCAGATCTTCGGCACTGAAGAAGCCTTCCAGCAGCAGGATCGGTTTGACGATGCCGCCGGAACGCAGCATCAGCGCTTCGCCGATGCGCGCCACGCCGTAGCAGTCGGCGTCTTGCAGGGTGTGTGCTGTTTCCAGCAGGCCATGTCCATAAGCGTTTGCTTTCACAACGGCAATCAGGCGGCTTTGCGGCGCCTGGCGGCGCACCTGTTGCAGATTATGTCGCAGAGCGCGGCGGTCGATTACAGCGGTTGCCGCTTTCATTTCAGTTCCTTAGCTGATTATTCGTCATCGTATTGTGGCCCCGCGTAGTTGTCGAAACGCGACCACTGGCCGTTAAAGGTAAGGCGCACGGTGCCGATCGGGCCGTTACGCTGCTTACCGATAATAATTTCCGCGATCCCTTTCAGATCGCTGTTCTCGTGATACACCTCATCACGATAGATGAACATAATCAGGTCGGCATCCTGCTCGATAGAGCCGGATTCACGCAGGTCGGAGTTGACCGGGCGCTTATCGGCGCGCTGCTCCAGGCTTCGGTTCAGCTGCGACAGCGCCACCACCGGCACCTGCAGCTCTTTCGCCAGCGCCTTCAGCGAGCGCGAAATCTCGGCGATCTCCAGCGTACGGTTGTCGGACAGGGCCGGCACGCGCATCAGCTGCAGGTAGTCGATCATGATGAGGCTAAGCCCGTCGTGCTCGCGGAAAATGCGCCGCGCGCGCGAGCGCACTTCGGTCGGCGTCAGGCCGGAGGAGTCGTCGATGTACATGTTGCGCTTCTCCAGCAGGATACCCATGGTGCTGGAAATGCGCGCCCAGTCCTCGTCGTCGAGCTGGCCGGTACGGATGCGCGTCTGATCCACGCGCGACAGCGACGCCAGCATACGCATCATGATCTGTTCGCCGGGCATCTCCAGGCTGAAGATCAGCACCGGTTTTTCCTGGGTCATCGCGGCGTTTTCGCACAGGTTCATGGCGAAGGTGGTTTTCCCCATCGATGGACGGGCGGCGACGATGATCAGATCGGACTTTTGCATGCCCGCGGTTTTCTTGTTGAGGTCCTGATAGCCGGTATCGACCCCGGTCACGCCGTCGTGCGGCTGCTGATACAGCTGCTCGATACGCGATACGGTGTCTTCCAGGATGCGCTCGATGCCCTTCGGGCCTTCGTCTTTGCTGGCACGGTTCTCGGCGATTTGGAATACGCGAGATTCCGCCAGATCGAGCAGGTCTTCGCTGCTGCGCCCCTGCGGATCGTAGCCGGCGTCGGCGATCTCGTTAGCCACCGAGATCATCTCGCGCACCACCGCGCGCTCGCGCACGATGTCGGCGTAGGCGCCGATGTTGGCGGCACTCGGGGTGTTTTTCGACAGCTCGGCCAGGTAGGCGAAGCCGCCGACCGAGTCCAGCTCGCCTTTCTGCTCCAGCGATTCGGACAGGGTGATGAGGTCGATAGGCTTGCTCATCTCCAGCAGACGCTGCATCTCGGTAAAGATCAGGCGATGCGGGCGGCTGAAGAAGTCGTTGGCGACCACGCGCTCCGCCACGTTGTCCCAGCGCTCGTTATCCAGCATCAAACCGCCCAACACCGACTGCTCGGCCTCCAGCGAGTGCGGCGGCATCTTCAGCCCTTCCATCTGACGATCTCTGGAACGCTCTCTGGTTTCGTCCGCGTTTGTTTTGTTGGTTGGTTTTTTTCCTGCCATGAAACGTAGTCTTTATCCGGTTGCGAATGAAGGATCTTGACGCGAGAGTATACGTGATTTTTGCGTCATAACCGATGCAAAAAAGGTATTGAATCCCGCACGGGTGAACTGGATCTCCGATACTAAAAAGAATAGGGTGAAATCAGACACTCAAACGAGGTAACGATATGGCCAAGCGCATTCAGTTTTCCGCCACCGGCGGGCCGGAAGTCTTGCAATACGTTGATTTTACACCGCTCGATCCCGCCGCCGGCGAAGTGCAGATCGAGAACAAGGCGATCGGCATCAACTACATCGACACCTATGTGCGCAGCGGGCTGTACGCCCCGGCGAGCCTGCCGAGCGGCCTCGGCACCGAGGCGGCCGGCGTGGTGGTCAAGGTTGGCGCTGGGGTCAGCACGATCAAACCGGGCGACCGGGTGGTGTATGCGCAGTCGTCGCTCGGCGCCTACAGCGAAGTCCACAACGTGCCGGAAGAAAAAGTGGCGCTGCTGCCGCACAACCTCAGCTTTGAGCAGGGCGCCGCCTCTTTCCTCAAAGGGCTGACGGTGCACTACCTGCTGCGCCAAACCCACGACGTGCAGCCGGGTGAAGTGTTCCTGTTCCATGCCGCCGCCGGCGGGGTTGGGCTGATCGCCTGCCAATGGGCCAAAGCGCTGGGCGCGCGCCTGATCGGCAGCGTCGGCTCCGACGAAAAGGCCGCGCTGGCGAAACAGGCCGGCGCCTGGGCCACCATCAACTACCACAAAGAGGATATCGCCCAGCGGGTGGCCGAGCTGACTCACGGCGAGAAGGTTGGCGTGGTGTACGATTCGGTGGGGCAAAGCACCTGGCAGGCCTCGCTCAACAGCCTGAAACGGCGCGGCCTGATGGTCAGCTTCGGCAACGCCTCCGGCCCGGTGACCGGCGTCGATCTGGCACTGCTGAATCAGAAGGGCTCACTGTACGTCACCCGCCCTTCCCTTAACGGCTACATCACCAACCGCGCCGAGCTGCAGTACGCCAGCAACGAGCTATTCTCGCTGATCGGCAGCGGCGCCATTCGGGTGGAGGTGAAAGACGAGCAGAAATTTGCGCTGGCCGACGCCCAGCGGGCGCACCAAGTGCTGGAAAGCCGCGGCACCAGCGGCTCCAGCCTGCTGATCCCCTAATTGCCGCAAAAGAAAAGGGCTCCTTACGGAGCCCTTTCTGTTACTGCGTTTTGTAGGGGTAGAGCAGAGTCCGCCAGAGACAGGGGGTTGCTTCAGCAACACGAATTTTGGTTGTCTCTCACGGTGATGAAATCGGTCGCATCACTGCATCGACAAACATCCTAACAGCCCCGTCCGGCAAAAAACACGCTTTATGTGCCACATCGCGCGGCAAAACTGCCAAGCTGTGATCGCTGCCGCATTAGCGGGGCGGCAAGTTGTGCAAGTTTCATCGCGACTGACTGATTATTCAGCAAAAAATCAGTAACGTCTGGCCTGCGGTTTCTGCATCGACCGGTAAATCCATACCCCGACGACCGCCAAAATCAGCCACGGCAGCAGCTTGATGACCACCGCGAACAACCCGCCCAACAGCATGAACGCCGCCGCCACCAACAGCGCAGCGAAGATCCCCAGCAGCGAGATGCCGGTCACCATCAGCATCACCACAAAGCCAATGAGAAAGAAGATTTCCAACATGATTGCTCCTTTGCAATACAACGTATCTGCTGAGGGAATTACAAGAAGCGTGCCAGAATGGCGGAAGGGCTAACCTATTGAAAAGATGGGGCAGGCATCCGGCAACGCGCCGAATGCCTGGTGAAAAAGACTAACTGTTAGTCAAAATTTTTGTGGGTTACGCCATTTCCACACGCGGCTGACGCACCAGCGCCAGCGCCTGCTCCACCACCCGCGCATCGGCGCCCGGCTTGTGGGCGTTCTCGCTCAGGTGGCGACGCCACTGGCGCGCGCCCGGCACGCCCTGGAACAAACCGAGGATGTGGCGGGTGATGTGGCCGAGATAGGTGCCGCTGGACAGCTCGCGTTCGATGTACGGATACAGTGCTTCGACGATCGCCACGCTGTCCGGCACTGCGGTCTGCGCGCCGAACAGTTCGCTGTCGACCTGCGCCAGGATGCCCGGATTCTGGTACGCCTCGCGCCCCATCATCACGCCGTCCAGATGCTGCAGATGCTGCTGCGCCTCTTCCAGCGTTTTCACCCCGCCGTTGATGGCGATGGTCAGCGCCGGGAAATCCCGCTTCAGCTGATAAACGCGCGGGTAGTCCAGCGGCGGCACTTCGCGGTTCTCTTTCGGGCTGAGGCCGGAGAGCCAGGCCTTGCGCGCGTGGATGGTGAACATGTCGCACTCGCCGCGCCCGGCGACGGTTTGGATAAAGTCGCACAGGAAGGCGTAGCTGTCCTGATCGTCGATGCCGATGCGGGTCTTCACCGTCACCGGGATCGACACCACGTCGCGCATCGCCTTGATGCAGTCGGCGACCAGCGTCGCCTGCCCCATCAAACAGGCACCGAACATGCCGTTTTGCACGCGATCGGACGGGCAGCCGACGTTGAGGTTAATCTCGTCGTAACCGCGCTGCTCCGCCAGTTTGGCGCAGTGCGCCAACGCGGCCGGATCGCTGCCGCCCAGCTGCAGCGCCACCGGATGCTCTTCTTCGCTGTAGGCCAGGTAGTCGCCCTTGCCGTAAATGATCGCGCCGGTGGTCACCATTTCGGTGTACAGCAGCGTTTCCTTGGTCAGCAGGCGGTGGAAGTAACGGCAATGACGATCGGTCCAGTCGAGCATCGGCGCGATGGAGAAACGATTGGCGGCGTAGGTTGGGGCGTGGTTGTCTTTCGTCATGCTGAGTTACTGGCTACCTGAGTCTGTCTGGGTTTAACGAACGGCGCGCGGCCGCAAACGGCTATTATAACGACAATCGGCGCCGTTGGGAAAATCGCCTTCGTTTCCCCCCTATTCCAACGTGCGGATAACCCGGCACGGCTGCCCCAGCGCCAGCACATTGGCCGGGATGTCGCCGGTCACGATGCTGCCCGCGCCGATAGTCGTGCCGTCGCCGATGGTCACTCCCGGCAAGATCACCACGTTACCGCCGATCCATACGTTGCTGCCGATGGACACCGGCTGCGCCGAGGTGCGGAAAGGAAAGGTCGGGTCGCCGGTAAAGCGTTCGCCGGCCTTCAGCGGGTGGCTCGGCGTGTAGATTTGCACGTTGGGGCCGATCAGCGTGTTGTCGCCGATGGTGATGGTATTGCAGTCGAGGAACACCGCATTGACGTTGATAAAACAGTTTTTACCGATGCGGACATGTTGCCCGTAGTCGCACCAGAACGGCGTTTCGATCCAGCTCGCCTCGCCCCAGGCGCCGAACAGTTCGCCGAGCAGGCGGTTTTTCTCGTCCGCCTGATGCGAATCCAGCGTCCCCAGGCTTTTGGTCAACGCCCTGGCCCGATGGTACATCGCAATCAGTTCTTCATCGCGGCTGTTGTACTCCAGGCCGCTTAACAGCTTCTCTCTTTCCGTCATCACACAAGGCTCCTGTTCGTCACGCGGGTGAAGCGCGTTATACCGCTCTCGCCAGCGGCTCTCCAGCGCTAAAATCGGCAACGTTGATTTGCCGCCCGGCGGAGGGGAAAAGTTGTGATGCATCTCTCTTTTAGCGCACTCAGCGCGCCTTTCCCTGCGCAATCCTCAGGGGAAAAGGGGGCAACTCTCGGCGATTCGCCGTAATCATGGTAAAATCGGCTTTTTTACGTACCGGGATATTTGCGATGAACTCAACCACCCAGGAAAAGCTGCTGGCGCAGGCGGAACGCCTCTGCCAACAACGCAATGTGCGATTGACGCCGCAACGGCTGGAAGTGCTGCGTCTGATGACCCAGCAACCCGGTGCAATCAGCGCTTATGACCTGCTCGATCTGCTGCGCGTCGCCGAACCGCAGGCCAAGCCGCCGACGGTCTATCGCGCGCTGGATTTTCTGCTGGAGCAAGGGTTTATCCATAGAGTGGAATCCGCCAACAGCTACGTGCTGTGCCACCACTTCGAACAGCCGATGCACACGTCCGCACTGTTTATCTGCGACCGCTGCGGCCAGGTGACCGAACGCACTACCGAAGGCGTAGAGGAAACGCTGCAGAAGCTGGCGCAGGAGGCCGGATTTGCGCTGCGTCACAGCGTGGTGGAAGCGCACGGCCTGTGCGCCGGCTGCGTGGAGGTTGAGGCATGCGACAGCAAGCATGACTGCGCCGAACACGATCACAGCATCGCCATCAAGAAGAAGTAACACGAAGTCAGGTACCTCCCTGTACCTGCGGCCGGGGCGCCAGAGGATGAGAGCGACGCCGGCCTGCGCTGGGCAAGCCGCCTTCAATGGCGGCCCTGCAAATTACCAGCGGTGTTTGGTGTGATCTTCCCAGGCTTTCACCTCTTTCTCGGCCGCCTCTTTCTGGTAACCGTAGCGCTCCTGGATTTTGCCGACCAGCTGTTCGCGTTTCCCTTCGATGACCGTCAGATCGTCATCGGTCAGCTTGCCCCATTTTTCCTTCACTTTGCCTTTAAGCTGCTTCCAGTTACCGTCGGCTTGATCTTTATTCATAGTCTCTCCGTTAACCTGTGGTGAATCAGTGATCCCTGTCGCCGGCCGGGGTTAACCAGAAATTTTTCTGGCCGATACGCCCTTCACCTTAAGGAATATCGCTCCCCTTCATTCGCCAGCCACATGATTCATTCTAGTTAAAAATGGAAATAAAAAAGCCATATGACAGAATAAAAAACCATTAAGAAATGAAATAAACATAAAAAACGCCAAAAAACAATGAGCTAAGCCGGGCAGAACCAGGCTGGAAACATGTAAGCAAACATGAACAAAAACATAAGACAAATTAATAATTAACCCAACAAAGCGCACGGTTTAGCGTGCGGCAAACCAGCTGCCGCGCACCTGATGGCGGTGCCAAATCCAGCCCAGTGCCAGACCGCGCAGCGCCAGAAACACCGCCAGCGCCAGCCAGAGTCCGTGGTTGCCAAGCAGCGGCACGCTGAACAGCGCCAGACCGTATCCCGCCGCAGCCACCGCCATGCTGTTGCGCATCTCGGCACCGCGCGTGGCACCGATAAACATGCCGTCCAGCAAATAGCACCACACTCCGACCAGCGGCAGGATGACCTGCCACGGTAAATAGTGGGCGGCCAACGCACGCAGCTCCGGCAAGGAGGTCAACGCCGCCACGATCTGCTGGCCGGTAACGGCATACGCCAGGGCGAAGGCCAGCGCGACCAGCCCTGCCTGCCTGCAGGCCGCGTGCCACACCTTGCGCAGCTGGCTGTCGTCCCGGGCACCGTAGGCGTGGCCCGAATGGGCCTCCACCGCATAAGCGAAGCCGTCGAGCGCATAGGCGGTGAACGTCAGCAGATTCATCAATACCGCGTTGACCGCCACCACGTCGCTTCCCAGGCGAGCGCCGAAGATGGTCAGCGACGCAAAGCACAGTTGCAGCAGCAATGAACGCAACATGATGTCGCGGTTAAGCGCCAGCAGCCGACGCAGATCGCCACGCCAGGCCTGGCGCAGCATCGGCAGGGTGATACCGCGCAGGCGCATCACCCGCCACGCCAGCCACAGGCCGAGCAGCAGCGTGGCGTATTCGGCGATGGCGGTTGCCGCCGCCGCCCCTCGCACGTTCCAGCCCAGGCCCATCACCAGCCAGATATCCAGCACGATGTTCAGCAGGTTGCCGACGATCAGCAGGATCACCGGCGCACGCACGTACTGCACGCCGAGCAACCAGCCCAGTAGCACCAGATTAGCCAGCGCCGCCGGCGCGCTCAGCCAACGGATCTCAAGAAAACGCCGCGCCTGTTCCAGCACCTCGCCATTGCCACCGACGATCCGCAGCGCCAGTTCGATCAGTGGATAGCGCAACAGGACGATCGCCCCCCCGGCCAGCAGCGCCAGCAGCAACGGCTGCATAAAGGCGCGCGCCAGCGCCTGCGGGTTTTGTGCCCCCAGCGCCTGCGCCGCCAGGCCGGTGGTGCTCATGCGCAGGAACAACAGCAGCATGAACAGGAAGCTGGTCGCCACCGCGCCAATCGCGACGCCCCCCAGATAGATCGGGCTGTCGAGGTGGCCGATCACCGCGGTGTCCACCAGCCCGAGCAGCGGTACGGTGATATTGGAGAAAATCATCGGCAAAGCCAGGCGCCACAGGGCTTTATCGGTGTCGCTGGTGAAGGCGGAAATCAAGCGCATGATGAAATGTTCCCGTAGCAGTGGCGAAGGGCAAGGTCAGAAACAAAAACGCCCCAGAACAGGGGCGATTGATACAAGGGGTGGCACTGAGGGTGCGGCGATTAGATCCAGTCGCCGTTGCGTATCACGCCGACCGCCAGCCCTTCGATAGTGAAATTCTGCTGGCGCAGATCGACCACGATCGGTTGGAATTCGTTGTTCTCCGGCAGCAACTCGACCACGTTGCCATGTTTTTTCAGGCGTTTGACCGTCACTTCGTCTTCGATGCGCGCCACCACGACCTGGCCGTTGCGCACGTCTTGCGTTTTGTGCACCGCCAGCAGATCGCCGTCCAGAATGCCGATGTCGCGCATCGACATGCCGTTCACCCGCAGCAGGAAATCGGCGCTCGGCTTAAACAGGGAAGGATCCACCTGGTAGTGCCCTTCGATGTGCTGCTGCGCCAACAGCGGCTCGCCGGCGGCGACGCGGCCGATCAGCGGCAGCCCCTCTTCTTCTTCCATCAGCAGGCGGATACCGCGCGACGCACCGGAGACGATTTCGATCACGCCTTTGCGTGCCAGCGCCTTCAGGTGCTCTTCGGCGGCGTTAGGCGAACGGAACCCCAGACGCATCGCGATCTCGGCACGCGTTGGCGGCATGCCCGTTTGCGAAATATGATCGCGAATCAGATCGTAGACCTCTTGCTGTCTGGTAGTTAGTGCTTTCATTCCGCCCCCTGTTTGTTTATACAGTCTTGCTGTGAGTATATACAGGTAAGCGCGGATTGGGAACCGAAGAATAAATAAAAATCAGTCAGTAGGCGCCTTTCGTCAGCCAAAATGCTGCCACAAGACCGTGCCCCAAACGAACAGCGCCAGTACGATCGCCAGCGACACCGCCGCCGACCCCATGTCCTTGGCCCGTCCGGACAGCTCATGGTGTTCGCTGCCGATGCGATCCACCACCGCCTCGATCGCGCTGTTCAGGATCTCGACGATCATCACCAGCGCTACCGATCCGATCAATAAAATGCGCGCTATCGCACCCACATCCAGCCAGACTGCCAGTATGATAGCCAAGAGGGTGACCACCAGTTCCTGTCGGAACGCCGCCTCGTGTTGCCAGGCGGCGGAAAGCCCTTTATAGGAATAGCCGGCGGCCTTGATGATGCGGGTCAGTCCGGTTGCTTGGTTTGCCATGTTTTCGTGCCTTTCTCAGAGGTCGGTCATAATAACAAGAGTCTAGAACAGTCCGCGCTGACGGCTCTCGGTTTTCGAACACCACAGATCTGCTACCCGGTTTCTGGTATGCTTGCGGCGCATTGCTAACAAGAGGCTTCACGTTGTTTATGTCAGGTTGGCGTAAAATTTATTATAAAATATTGAATTTACCACTTAAATTGTTGGTAAGAAGTAAGGTCATCCCTTCAGATCCGGTTACCGAGCTAGGGTTGGATCCCTCACGGCCGATTTTGTATGTTTTACCTTACAATTCCAAGGCGGATTTGCTGACGCTGCGCACCCAGTGCCTGGCGCAGGATCTGCCCGATCCGCTCAACTCGCTGGAGATCGACGGCACCGTGCTGCCGAGCTACGTGTTCATTCACGACGGCCCGCGCGTGTTCCGCTACTACACCCCGAAAGAAGAGTCGGTAAAGCTGTTCCACGACTATCTGGATCTGCACCGCAGCAATCCGGATCTCGACATTCAGATGCTGCCGGTTTCGGTGATGTTCGGCCGCTCGCCGGGCCGCGAAGGCCACGGCACGCCGCACCTGCGTCTGTTGAACGGCGTGCAGAAATTCTTCGCCGTGCTGTGGCTCGGCCGCGACAGCTTCGTGCGTTTCTCCAACACCGTTTCGCTGCGCCGCATGGCCACCGAGCACGGCACGGATAAAACCATCGCGCAGAAACTGGCGCGCGTGGCGCGCATGCACTTCTCGCGTCAGCGCCTGGCCGCGGTAGGCCCGAGCCTGCCGGCCCGCCAGGATCTGTTCAACAAGCTGTTGGCGTCCAAAGCGATCGAAAAAGCGGTCGAGGACGAAGCGCGCAGCAAGAAGATCTCGCACGAAAAGGCCCAGCAGAACGCCATCGCGCTGATGGAAGAGATCGCCGCCGATTTCTCCTACGAAACCGTGCGCCTGTCCGACCGCGTGCTGAGCTGGACCTGGAACCGGCTGTATCAGGGCATCAACGTCACCAACGCCGAGCGCGTGCGCCAGCTGGCGCAGGACGGCCACGAGATCGTCTACGTGCCCTGCCACCGCAGCCACATGGACTACCTGCTGCTGTCCTACGTGCTGTATCACCAGGGCCTGGTGCCGCCGCACATCGCCGCCGGCATCAACCTCAACTTCTGGCCGGCCGGCCCGATCTTCCGCCGCTTGGGCGCGTTCTTCATCCGCCGCACCTTCAAGGGCAACAAGCTGTACTCGACGGTGTTCCGCGAATACCTCGGCGAGCTGTTCACCCGCGGCTACTCGGTGGAATACTTCGTGGAAGGTGGCCGTTCCCGCACCGGGCGTCTGCTGGAGCCGAAGACCGGCACCCTGTCGATGACCATCCAGGCGATGCTGCGCGGCGGCACCCGTCCGATCACGCTGGTGCCGATTTACATCGGTTACGAACACGTGATGGAAGTGGGCACCTACGCCAAAGAGCTGCGCGGCGCCACCAAGGAAAAAGAGAGCCTGCCGCAGATGCTGCGCGGCCTGCGCAAGCTGCGCAATCTGGGCCAGGGTTATGTCAACTTCGGCGAGCCGCTGCCGTTGACCGCTTACCTCAACCAGCACGTGCCGCAGTGGCGCGAGTCGATCGATCCGATCGAAGCTCAGCGCCCAAGCTGGCTGACGCCGACGGTCAACGATCTGGCCGGCCAGATCATGGTGCGCATCAACAACGCCGCCGCGGCCAACGCCATGAACCTGTGTTCCACCGCGCTGCTGGCTTCGCGCCAGCGTTCGCTAACCCGCGAACAGCTGGTCGAACAGCTCGAGTGCTACCTGCAGCTGATGCGCAACGCGCCTTACGCACGTGACGTCACCGTACCGACGCAAACGCCGGACGAGCTGCTGGATCACGCGCTCAACATGAACAAGTTCGAGGTGGAAAAGGACAACATCGGCGACATCATCATCCTGCCGCGTGAGCAGGCGGTGCTGATGACCTATTACCGCAACAACATCCACCACCTGCTGGTGCTGCCGTCGCTGATCGCCAGCATCGTGATGCATCATCGCCGGGTATCGCGCGCCGAACTGCTGCGTCAAATCGGCATGATCTACCCGATGCTGAAAGCCGAGCTGTTCCTGCATAACGACAAGGAACAGCTGCCGGAGGTGCTGCAGCCGGTGATCGACGAGCTGATCCGCCAACAGCTGATCTGCGACAAAGGCGACGAGCTGGTGCTGAACCCGGCGCGCATTCGCCCGCTGCAGCTGCTGGCCGCCGGGGTGCGCGAAACCCTGCAACGCTACGCCATCACCATGTCGATCCTCAGCGCCAACCCGAGCATCAACCGCGGCGCGCTGGAGAAAGAGAGCCGCATCATGGCGCAGCGTCTGTCGGTGCTGCACGGCATCAACGCGCCGGAGTTCTTCGACAAGGCGGTGTTCTCCACCCTGGTGGCGACGCTGCGCGAAGAAGGCTATATCAACGATAGCGGGGATGCGATCCGCGAGCACACCCTTGAGGTGTACAACATGCTGAGCGAGCTGATCACGCCGGAAATCAAGCTGACCATCGAAAGCGTCAACATGCCGGCAGAGACCAACGCCCTGCCGCAAGCCGACGCGGAAGAAGAGCAGGACGAGTGATGTCGTCCGGCACCGAAACACAAAAGGCACCCCCTGGGGTGCCTTTTTTCTTGCTTTGCGAAACCGTTACGCCGGCAGATAGCTCAGCGCGATGCCGATAAATACCACCAAGCCGACATAGTTGTTCTGCAGGAAGGCCTTGAAGCAGGCTTCGCGCTCGCGGCCGGCGATCTGTTTTTGCTGGTGAATGAACAGCGCGCCCGCCAGCAACAGCGACCAGTAAAACGCCCCGCCGAGCTGCGCCAGATAACCGACCCACACCAGCAGCAGCAGCGTCGCGAACTGCAGCAGCCCGACGATCAGCTTGTCATAACGGCCGAACAGGATAGCGGTGGATTTGATGCCGATCTTCAAGTCATCGTCGCGATCGACCATCGCATACAGCGTGTCGTAGGCCACCGTCCAGCAGATGTTGGCCAGCAGCAGCAGCCAGCAGCTGAGCGGCAGCGATTCGCTGACCGCCGCATACCCCATCGGAATGCCCCAGCCGAACGCGGCGCCCAGCACGAACTGCGGCAGGTTGGTCACCCGCTTCATGAACGGATACACCCAGGCCAGCGCCAGCGCCGCCAGCGACAGCCAGATGGTCATCGCATTGAGCGTCAACACCAGGCAGAACGAGATCAGCACCAGCACCGCAAACAGCACCTTGGCCTCTTTCGCGCTCACCCGACCGCTCGGCATCGGCCGCCCGGCGGTGCGTTTCACGTAGCCGTCCACCGCGCGATCGGCGTAGTCATTCACCACGCAGCCGGCGGCGCGCATCAGGAACACGCCGAGCACGAACACCAGCAAAATCGACAGCGGCGGCACGCCTTTCCCGGCCAGCCACAGCGCCCACAGCGTCGGCCACAGCAGCAACAGCGTGCCGATCGGTTTATCAATGCGCATCAAATGGCTGTAAGCCCGCCATTTACTTTGAGTCACGCTTCCCTCCAAGGTCTTGCTCTCCTCTCTTATGCAGGAACCGCTGAATACAGCGGCGAAGCCGGTAAAAACAATTCGGTCAGCAACAGCGGTTTGCCCGCCAGCCGCAGCCGTGAACGGCGCGCCCACAGCGCATCCTGTCGGCCGATATGGATATAGTCGCGGGTCAGATCGCCGCTGCTGAACAGGTAGCGCCCCAGCGGCAGCGTGCCCAGATCCACCAGCGCCTGGTCGGGGCCGGTCAGCGTATTTTCCGGGATCACCGTGCGCCCCAGCAGCCAGGGCTGGTCGTCGCCCAGCAGCACCACTTCGCGCAGCCAGTAGCGCGGGCTGTCGGGCAGGTGATTCGCCTCGTCGCCCAGCGCCTCGCGCGTGACGAAGCATTCGCGCTGCGGTTCGACGCGCACCTGGGCGCAATGGCGTTCAAATCGGCGGGTCATGGAGCCTAACTCCATCAGCCAGTCGCTGACGGCGGCGGGCGCCGGAGGATCCTGTTCGGACAACCACTCCAGCGGCGGCAGGATGGAATCCCTGATGCCAGACATTGCTTTACTCCTCGCCTGAACCGCGGCCGGTACGGCGCGCCAGACGATACAAACTGTTAACAGGCCCCCATTGTAGCGCAGAAATACGAAAGCGGCAGGCTGATTCGTGGCGAAAACGGCGGTGGCTTCCGCCGGAAAAACCGGGTTCCTGTCATCTTTTTGCCATCCGCGTTCTCTATCTTCGTTCCCCGGCACGATGACGATTCTGTGATCGCCTGCAAAGTTTCATCTTTGTCGCGTTGTTTTATCTACGCGCGTAGATACTCTGACACCGCAGCGTTGAATCGCCATGCGTCCGACATCATTTGTCGGCACACCTTTGTTGCCGGCACCAGGGAAACCATCTTTAACCGCGCCCCTCCAGGCGCAGAACAAAAGAGGATAGCACTGCCATGAGCGAAACAACGCTTGCCACTCCACAGACCGCCGACGCCGCGCTGGCGGCCGATGAACGCCTGGCAACCAAAGAGGGGCGCAGCCAATTTTGGCGCGCCACCTTCTCCTGCTGGCTCGGCACCGCCATGGAATACGTCGATTTCGCGCTGTACGGCCTGGCGGCCGGCATGGTGTTCGGCGACGTGTTCTTCCCCGAGGCCACGCCGCTGGTCGCCCTGCTGGCCAGCTTCGCCACCTACTCCGTCGGCTTCGTCGCGCGGCCGATCGGCGCGCTGGTGTTCGGCTGGATCGGCGATCGCAAAGGCCGCCGCGTGGTGCTGATCACCACCGTGGCGCTGATGGGTCTCTCCACCACGCTGATCGGCCTGATCCCGTCCTATGCGCAAATCGGCGTTTGGGCGCCCACCTGCCTGGTGATCCTGCGCTTCGCGCAGGGGTTCGGCGCCGGCGCGGAGCTGTCCGGCGGCGCGGTAATGCTGGCGGAATACGCGCCGGCCAAACGGCGCGGGCTGGTGGCGTCGATCATCGCCATCGGCTCCAACAGCGGCACCCTGCTGGCGTCGCTGGTGTGGCTGCTGGTACTGCAGCTCGACAAGGAAGACCTGATGAGCTGGGGCTGGCGCATTCCGTTCCTCGCCAGCATTCTGATCGCCGGCGTGGCGCTGTACCTGCGCCGCCACGTGCGGGAAACGCCGGTCTTCGAGCGCGAGCTGCAGCAAAACCACCAGCGCATGCTGGACGCCGCCCAGGCCGCACCGGATACGCGCAGCTACCTGCAGCGCACCAAGGCGTTCTGGGTGATGCTCGGCCTGCGCATCGGCGAAAACGGCCCTTCCTACCTGTGCCAGGGCTTTATCGTCGGCTACGTCGCCAAGGTGCTGATGGTCGATAAATCGGTGCCGGCGCTGGCGGTGCTGATCGCCTCGCTGTGCGGTTTTCTGGTGATCCCGCTGGCCGGCTGGCTGTCCGATCGCTTCGGCCGCCGCGTCACCTACCGGTGGTTCTGCCTGCTGCTGGTGCTGTACGCCTTCCCGGCGTTCTGGCTGCTCGACAGCCGTGAGCCGGCGATCGTCATCTCGGTGATCGTGGTCGGCATGTGCATCGCGTCGCTGGGGATCTTCGGCGTGCAGGCGGCCTATGGCGTCGAACTGTTCGGCGTGAAGAACCGCTACTCCAAAATGGCGTTCGCCAAGGAGCTCGGCTCGATCCTCTCCGGCGGCACCGCGCCGCTGATCGCCACCGCACTGCTGTCCGGTTTCGGTCACTGGTGGCCTGTCGCCTGCTATTTTGTTGTAATGGCGGGCATCGGCTTAATCACCACCTTCTTTGCTCCCGAAACCCGCGGCCGCGATCTCAACCTGCCGCAGGATGCCGCGTAGCGAGAAGGCGAACAGGACCTCAATGTGGATAATCACTCCGCGCGACGCGTTACCCGCGCCGACGTGGCTCGCGTAGCGGGCACCTCCGTCGCCGTAGTCAGCTATGTGATCAACAACGGCCCGCGCCCGGTGGCGGAAGCCACCCGGCTGCGCGTGCTGGCGGCGATCGAGCAGACCGGCTACCGGCCGAACGACATCGCGCGGGCGCTGGCCTCCGGCAGCACACAAACCTACGGGCTGGTGGTGCCGGATATTTCCAACCCGTTCTTCGCCACCCTGGCGCGGGCACTGCAGCAGGAAGCCTTCAGCCGCGGCCGTGTGCTGCTGCTGGGCGACGCCGGCGACGATCGTCAGCGCGAGTATGAACTTATCAACAACCTGCTGCGCCGCCAGGTCGACGGCCTGCTGTACACCAGCGTCGATCGCCATCCGTGGTTCGATCTGATCCGCGCTTCCGGCACGCCCTGCGTAATGATAGACACCATCGACAGCCAGGCCGGCGTCTGCGCCATTCGCGTCGACGAGCGCGACGCCGCCTGCCAGGCAACCCGCCATCTGCTGCAACACGGCTATCGCGACATCGGCATTTTTATCGGCCCGCTGACCATGCTCAACGCGCAGGATCGCCTGAACGGCTGGCGCGATGCGCTGCTGGAGGCGGGTATCGCGCCGCGCGACGAGTGGATTTTCGAAGTGCCCTACACCCGCCAGGGCGGTTACCAGGCCACCCAGCGCCTGGTGCAAGGCCCACGCCCGCGCGCCGTTTTCACCTCTAACGAGCAACAGGCGCTCGGCTGCCTGTCGGCGTTGGCGGAGCATGGGCTGCGCGCGCCGGACGATCTGGCGCTGATCTGTTTTAACGGCACGCAGCAATCCGAATTCAGCGTGCCGCCGCTCAGCGCGGTCGAGCAGCCGATCGACGCCATGGCCAAGCGGGCCATCGCCATGCTGGCCGCCGGTGCCGCGCCCGCCGAGCTGCATGAATTCGCTTTTCAACTGCGCATCCGCCGCTCCTGCGGCTGTTAGCGGTTTTTCAGGACACCTTATATATATGCGTTTAATCATTGATTGCGATCCCGGCAACGGCGTGCCCGGCGCCAACGTCGACGACGGCCTGGCGCTGGCCCTGGCGCTGGCGGCCAAACCGCAGCTGCAGCTGGAGCTAATCAGCATCGTGGCTGGCAACACCCCGCGAGAAGTGGGCTTCGCCGTCGCCACCGATCTGCTGGCGCAGAGCGGCTATCAGGTGCCGGTCGCCCTCGGCGCGGCGCGCGCCCTGAGCGAGCCGCCGGAGCCGTGGCGCGCACATCTGGACCGCCCGATCGCCGATCCGAAGCTGGCGGCGCTGTGGCGTGACCTGCCCGCGCCCTCGCTGGCCAACGCGCCCGCACCGGACGCCGCCATCGCCATCGGCGAGCTGATCTGCCGGCATCCCGGCGAGATCACGCTGGCGGCGATCGGCCCGCTGACCAACGTTGCGCACGCCATGCAGCTTTACCCGCAGATGGCGCAGGCGGTGAAAGAGATTGTGATCATGGGGGGCGTATTCAACGTCGACGGGTACATCAAGGACACCAATTTCGGTTTGGATCCGGAAGCGGCGCGGCTGGTGTTGAACAGCGGCGCCACCATCACGCTGGCACCGCTGGATGTCACCACCCAGACCATGCTGACCCAGGCGGATCTGGCCGAGTTGACCCAGCCGGACACCCCGCTGTGCCGCTATTTACGCGCCACCACGCGGCCGTGGATCGACTATTCGCGCCATACGCGGCACCTGCCGGGCTGCTGGATCCATGATGCGTTAGTGATCGCCTGGCTGCTGGCGCCGCAGCTGGTCACCACCGAGATGTTCCATGTGGATGTGGCGCTGGAAGGGGCGTTGACGCGCGGCAGCTCACGCCGCTGGCGGCCGGACAGTCTGCGCCTGACGGTCGGCATGCCGCCGCCGCAGGGCAAGCCGGTGCGTGTCATGCAGCAGGTAGACAACGCCCGTCTGTTGGCGTTGATCGGCGCAACGCTGGCCCGCGGATGAAAAAAGGTGCGCCAAAGCGCACCAATCATCGAGCCAGCATCGGCAGCGCCGGGTGTTACCCCTTGCCTTTAACGCTGCTGATAAACGTTTTACGCGCGGTGGTCGAGCCCAGTTTCTCGGCCTCATTCATCAGTTTCAGCGCCTTGTCGATATCGCCCGCCTTCACCGCCTGTTTGATGCCGTTATTGAAGTAGCTTTCGGTATCGTTGAGCATCGGCTCCGCCGGTTTCTCCGGTGCCGGTGCCGCCACGGCGGCTGGTGCGGTCGAGCCCACCACCACCGGCGCCACGGTCGGCGCAGGCTGCAGCATGCCGATCATCACGTTGCCGGTGCCCTGTTCCGCGGTGACCTTAAGCTTCAGCGTGCCGGTCGTCGCGTGGCCGGCGATCGGATCCGGGATATCCGGTACCGCGTTGCCCACGCCCTGCGCATAGGCCTTGGCCGGGTTGGTCAACTGAGTGGTTTTCGCCAAGTCCTGGCGGGTGGTGTACACCAGCAGGTAAATCTGTTTTTGGCCGAGCGCCGGCGTCAGTTTCAGCGTGCCTTCGAGGCGATCGGAGGACATAGCCCCCGGCGGCTGATACGGGAAGTAGCTGCTCGGGTAATACGCCGCCGGGCGCAGATGCTCGTCCAGCACCAGCACGCTCGGCGCATAAAGCGAATTGTTTTTGGCAAGGCTGCTCAGCGTCACTTCCAGCGAACCGCGATCGGCCGGCAGCGTATAGGCGGCGATCGCCCCCTGAATCTCGCCCTGATTGAGCTGCGGGCTGACGGCGTCGAGCTTCACCTCTTGCGACACCGGCGGCTGCAGCGGCTGCCACGGCAGGCTTTGCAGCGTGGCGGCGCTGATGGCCGGCGCGACGGAAACGTTGGCCGGCGTCTCGGCGTTGGCCGCCAAAGGCGCGCCGACGGTCAGCGCCAGCGACAGGCAGAGTGACAGCAGATTCTTTTTCATCGTTATATCCTCTTTCAGCGCTGCGGCGGATCAGGCAAGAGATCCGGCCGCGGCGAATGCGGTTGGGGGAGAGCCGCTGGCCCTCCCCGCCCTGTCGTCGTTACCACCAAATTTCCATCTGGGCGCCGAAGGTGACTTCGTCATCCTTGCCGCGGCTGAAGGTATGCATGCTGGTGTCGTTGTAAGCGGTGCCGGCGTTATACCCGGTGTCGTCACCGGTGGCGTAGCCCCACTTCTCATCCCACTTGGCGTAGGTGGCGAACAGACGGATGGCCGGGCGCGACCAGATGCTGTTGCCGGCCTGCCATTGCTGCGCCAGGGTCACTTTATACTGGCCGTTGCGATCGCCGGTGCGCTGGGATTTGACGTTGTCGTAGCCCGCTTCCAGCAGGGTGCTCATGATCGGCGTCCATTTGTACATCGGGCGCACGCCCACGGTGTACCAGGTGGTGCCGTTGTTGTTGTCGCGGTCGATGTCCTGGAACATGGCGACGTACATCAACGCCCATTGATCGTTGAAGTCGATGGCGCCGTGATCCAGCACGCGGATCATCTTGCCGTTGTTATCGATGGTGGCGCCTTCGTTGCGGCCGTTGTTCTGCGAGGTCATCGAGTCGGTGGCGTACTGCACCACGAACTTGTTGTAACCGTTCAGGATGCTTTGGGTGTGTTCCGCGGTGAACATCCAGCCGTCTTTGCTGGCGCCGTCGGCCAGGTGGTAGTGGTCCTGCGCATTGGCGCGGCCGTAGTCCACGCCCAGCTCCAGGGTGCCGCCCGGGTTCAGCTCCAGGCCGGCCAAGCGCACGTCGAAGGTGTCGTTGACGGTCGGACGCTGTTTCCATTCGTTATCCAGGTAGCCGTAAGAGCCGCCGGACTCCGAGTTGCGGGTCACGGCAGCGGAAAGCTTGCCGAAGCCCAGATCGATGTTTTCCAGACCGGCGCCCGGGCCGGAGATATCCCAGTAGTAGAAGTCGATCATGTGAACGTCATGACGCTGATAGAAGCGCTTACCGGCCCACAGCGTGGAGCCCGGCAGCCAGTCGATCAGGTTTTTACCCTGCACGTTGACTTCGCGGAAGCCCGGAGTCACGTCTTCCCAGTCGGAACGTTGCGAGACCGAATAGGCCAGGTTGGTGTCGAAGTAGAAGCTCTTGTCGCCTTCTTTCCACACTTCCTGCCCCAGTTTGAGCTCGGCGTAGGTTTCGCATTCGTTGCCGAGACGGTATTTGCTCGCGGCACCGGTGGCCTTGAAGCACTGTTGCTCACCGCCGCTGCCGGTCCAGCCGATGCCGGAACGGGCGTAACCGTGGAAATCCACGGCCAGCGCCTGGGTAGAGAGAACACCGGCGGCGACAGCCAGTGCCAGAGGAAGTTTGCGCAGAGTAGTCATCATTATTCTCCTGTTATACCGACTTTGATGCTTTAAACGCCCGGCTCCTGGTGCAGCCGTTTACATGCCGTACCGTCTTCACGGAATAGGTGGCAGCGGTGAGGCGGCAGGCCGATGGCGAATGTGGCACCTTCTTCTACCAGCACCACGTCATTCTGGCGGTACACCAGGTTTTGACGGATAGCCGGGATTTGGATGTGGATTTGCGTCTCGTTGCCGAGTTGCTCCACCACCTGTACGTCGCCGGTAAGCCGCACTTCAGAGGCTTCGCCAGGCAGCAGATGTTCAGGGCGAATGCCCAGTGACAGGTTGGCGCCGGGCTGAACGCCCGCGCCTTCCACCGGCAGCCAGACCAGCTGGCGGTTGGGCAGTTCGACCTGCACCTGTTGCGGCTGCGCCGCGGTCACCTTGACCGGCAGGAAGTTCATCTTCGGCGAGCCGATAAACCCGGCGACGAAGCGGTTGGCCGGGTAGTGGTACAGTTCCAGCGGCTTGCCGACCTGGGCCACGCGACCGGCGTCGAGCACCACGATCTTGTCGGCCAGCGTCATCGCTTCGACCTGATCGTGGGTGACGTAAATCATGGTGCGCTGCAGGCGCTTGTGCAGACGGGAGATCTCGATGCGCATCTGCACCCGCAGCGCGGCATCGAGATTGGACAGCGGTTCGTCGAGCAGGAACACGTCCGGCTCAGCCACCAGCGTGCGGCCGATCGCCACGCGCTGACGCTGCCCGCCGGACAGCGCCTTCGGCCGCCGATCGAGCAGATGCGCCAGCTGCAGCACCTCGGAGACCTGGTTCACCCGTTGATTGATTTCCGCTTTCCTGGCGCCGGCCAGCTTCAGGCCGAACGACATGTTGTCCGCCACCGACAGGTGCGGATACAGCGCATAGGATTGGAACACCATGCCGATGCCGCGCTCGGAAGGCGGCACCTCATTCATACGTTTCTCGCCGATCAGCAGCTCGCCGGAGGTGATGTCCTCCAGCCCGGCGATCATGCGCAGCAGCGTCGATTTGCCGCAGCCCGACGGCCCGACAAACACCACAAACTCGCCGTCTTCGATGGTCAGATTGACGTCTTTGGAAATCACGGCCTCACCGAAGGCCTTATAAACGCTGCGCAGTGTGACGCTAGCCATGCGTTACTCCCCTGCTTTCGCAGTTAACATGTCGTGTGAAAATGGCGGAGGCAAAGCCCGCCAAAACCCATTGATGACCCTCTTGCTGCGCGCCGTGCTGCCATGCCAACGGCAAGGTCGCCTCAGACGGCGCGGCCGCCTGAGTATAAGGCTGCAGGTTTATCAGCGCTTCAAGGCATTGATCCTGATGGGTAATAAGTAAGCGCACCACGCCGTCTCGCTGGCTGACCGCGCTCAGCTCGCCGCGCTGGATGAGCGGCGAACGGCGCAGGGCCAACAGCGCCTGGCAGTAACGTAAGGTGGAGTGGCTGTCGTGCTGTTGGCGGCTGATGGCCAACGCGCGGTGTTCGATCGCCACCTGCTGATACCAGCTGATTTCACCGGCGGTGACCTGTTCGGGTGCCTCATGCCACGGCATCGGCGTTTGCGCGCCGCGCGGATCCTGCAGGCCGGCGGCGTGCGGCAGCCCCAGCTCTTCGCCCTGATACAGGCAGATCGGCGCCGGCAACATCGCCAGCAGCGTCAGAAAAGCGGCGGCGGAGCGCAAATCGCCCTGCCCCCAGCGGCTGACCACTCGGGGCTGATCGGCGTCGCCGGTGCTCCACAGGCTGTCCGCCAACGTGGCGCGGCGGGCCTGCAGCACCGCCACCAGCTTCTCCGCGCTGAACGGCATCACGTCCAGCGCCAATGCGCCGTGGGCAAACCGCTGCGGTGCGGCCGCATTGCGAACGCGGTTGGCTTCATCGGCGTACCACAGCGTCAGCCCTTCGCCCGTCACCGTCGCCTCGGCCTCCGGCGCCAGCGTCTGCGGCAGCAACAGGCCGTCGATCGACAGCGCTTTCAGGTACGGCAGCGCCGCCAGCATGCCGTGCGCGTCGCCCACGCCGTCCCCGTTTCCGTCACGGAAACTGGCCGGATGGATCCGGTACAGGGTGGGCTGGGTGGCGATAGGCATTGACGACATAAATCCGGTATCCCTGCTGCGCGTGGCGTTGAAAATCAATGGGCCGATAGTGCGGGAGTCGCCGGAAAGGGTAATCATCCGTAACAGGATTTTTCATGGGGGAGGAGACGGGAGGATGAGAGAACGACCACAGCGATGAGAAGTTCCGCGCTTAAGGCAAATCTGTGATCCGGCTGGCAAAAATCGCCCCCCTATTTTGTGCCTGACGCCACAGAATAGAGCGCAACGTTAACTGGATCACACTCCTCATCACAGGGGCGTAGAGGGGGGGAGGATGAGAATATGTCGCGTTGTGACCCACTATTACCGCGAAACGTCTCTCCTTGATTTATGTGCCCACAAAAAGAAGGACTGGATTATGACTCGCAGCATTACCCTCGCCCGCACGCTGGCGCTCTCGGCACTGGCCACCCTGGTGCTCTCTTCTTCCGCCTTCGCCAAGATCGAGGAAGGCAAACTGGTTATCTGGATCAACGGCGATAAGGGCTATAACGGCCTGGCCGAAGTCGGCAAAAAATTCGAAAAAGACACCGGCATCAAGGTCACCGTCGAGCACCCGGACAAGCTGGAAGAAAAATACCCGCAGGTGGCCGCCACCGGCGACGGCCCGGACATCATCTTCTGGGCCCACGACCGCTTCGGCGGCTATGCGCAGTCCGGCCTGCTGGCCGAAATCCACCCGTCCAAAGCCTTCCAGGACAAGCTGTTCCCGTTCACCTGGGACGCGGTGCGCTATGACGGCAAGCTGATCGGCTACCCGATCGCCGTCGAAGCGCTGTCGCTGATTTACAACAAAGACCTGGTCAAACAGCCGCCGAAGACCTGGGAAGAGATCCCGGCGCTGGACAAGCAGCTGCGCGCCAGCGGCAAAAGCGCCATCATGTGGAACCTGCAGGAGCCCTACTTCACCTGGCCTATCATCGCCGCCGACGGCGGTTATGCCTTCAAGTATGAAAACGGCAAATACAACATCAAGGATGTCGGCGTCGCCAATGCCGGTTCGCAGGCCGGTCTGCAGTTCATCGTCGATCTGGTGAAAAACAAGCACATCAACGCCGATACCGACTACTCGATCGCCGAAGCCGCGTTCAACAAAGGCCAGACCGCGATGACCATCAACGGGCCGTGGGCCTGGAACAACATCGAGCAGAGCAAAATCAACTACGGCGTGACGCTGCTGCCAACCTTCAAAGGCAAACCGTCCAAGCCGTTCGTCGGCGTGCTGACCGCCGGCATCAACGCCGCCAGCCCGAATAAAGAGCTGGCGACCGAGTTCCTCGAGAACTACCTGCTGACCAACGAAGGGCTGGCGGACGTCAACAAAGACAAGCCGCTGGGCGCGGTGGCGCTGAAGTCCTATCAGGAAGCGCTGGCCAAAGATCCGAAGATAGCGGCCACCATGCAGAACTCGCAAAACGGGGAAATCATGCCGAACATCCCGCAGATGAGCGCCTTCTGGTACGCCGAACGCAGCGCGGTGATCAACGCCGTCAGCGGCCGTCAGACGGTGAAAGCCGCGCTGGACGACGTGCAGACCCGTATCACCAAGTAACGACGTCGTGCGGGGTGCCACGGTGCCCCGCCGTTGCTTCACAGAAAGGAACGCCCTATGCAATTCGCTCACGCCGGGACGCCCGCGCGTAAAAAATCGAAGTGGTGGCAAAGCGACGCGCTGAAATGGCTGGTGGTCGGCCTGTTCAGCCTGGTGACCTGCTACCTGATTGTGTTGATGTATGCACAGGGTGAATACCTGTTCGCCATCCTGACGCTGATCCTGGTCAGCGCCGGGCTTTACGTCTTCGCCAACCGCCGCGCCTACGCCTGGCGCTATGTGTATCCCGGCGTCGCCGGCATGGGGCTGTTCGTTCTGTTCCCGCTGATTTGCACCATCGCCATCGCCTTCACCAACTACAGCAGCACCAACCAGCTGACCTTCGAGCGCGCGCAATCGGTGCTGATGCAGCGCCAGTTCCAGAGCGGCCAAACCTTTACCTTCGGCCTCTACCCGACGGAAAACCAGCAGTGGCGCCTGCAGCTGACGCCTCCGGACAGTGAACAGCCGCTGATCTCCGAGCCTTTCCGCCTCGACGCCGCCGCGCCGCAACCCCTGAAGCTGACGGCGCAGAGCGCCGCGCCGCAGGGCGAACGTGCCACGCTGCGGGCGATCACCCAGAACCGGCAGGCGCTGAGCCAGCTGGTGGCGCAACTGCCCGACGGCGGGGAATTGCGCATGAGCTCCCTGCGCCAGTTCTCCGGCACCCGCCCGCTGTATGCGCTGGACAAAGACGGCAGCACGCTGACCAATAACCAGACTCAGGTGCGCTACCGGCCGAACGGCGGCACCGGCTTCTATCAGGCGATCAACGCCGACGGCGGCTGGGCGCAGGAAACACTGAGCCCAGGCTATACCGTCACCACCGGCTGGAAGAACTTCCTGCGGGTGCTGCAGGACGAGGGCATCAAGAAACCGTTCGTGTCGATCTTCATCTGGACCATCGTGTTCTCGGTGATGACGGTGATCCTCACCGTGGCGGTCGGCATGGTGTTGGCCTGCGTGGTGCAGTGGGAGGCGCTGAAAGGCAAGGCGATCTACCGCGTGCTGCTGATCCTGCCCTATGCGGTGCCGTCATTCATCTCGATCCTGATCTTCAAAGGTTTGTTCAACCAGAGCTTCGGCGAGATCAACATGATGCTCAGCCATCTGTTCGGCATCAAACCGGCCTGGTTCAGCGATCCGCTCACCGCCAAGAGCATGATCCTGATCGTCAACACCTGGCTCGGCTACCCGTACATGATGATCCTGTGCATGGGGCTGCTGAAGGCCATCCCGGACGATCTGTACGAGGCCTCGGCGATGGACGGCGCCAACCCGTGGCAAAACTTCTTCCGCATCACCTTACCGCTGCTGATCAAGCCGCTGACGCCGCTGATGATCGCCAGCTTCGCCTTCAACTTTAACAACTTCGTGCTGATCCAGCTGCTGACCAACGGCGGCCCGGACATGATCGGCACCACCACGCCGGCCGGCTATACCGATCTGCTGGTCAGCTACACCTACCGCATCGCCTTCGAAGGCGGCGGCGGGCAAGACTTCGGGCTGGCGGCCGCCATCGCCACGCTGATCTTCCTGTTGGTGGGCGCGCTGGCGATCCTGAATTTGAAAGCCAGCAAGATGAACTTCGATTAGGGAGAATAACGATGGCCATGGTTCAACCCAAGTCCCAGCGCCTGCGCCTGTGGATCACCCATATTTTGATGCTGTGCTTTATCGCCCTGATCATGTTCCCGCTGCTGATGGTAGTGGCCATCTCGCTGCGCTCCGGCAACTTCGCCACCGGTAGCCTGATACCGGAAACCCTCTCCTGGGATCACTGGCGGCTGGCGCTCGGCTTAAGCGTCACGCACGCCGACGGCAGCGTGACGCCGCCGCCGTTCCCGGTGCTGCTGTGGCTGTGGAACTCCATCAAGATAGCGGCGATCACCGCCATCGGCATCGTGACGCTATCCACCACCTGCGCCTACGCCTTCGCCCGCATGCGTTTTCGCGGCAAGAGCACGCTGCTGAAGAGCATGCTGATATTCCAGATGTTCCCGGCGGTGCTGTCGCTGGTGGCGCTGTATGCGCTGTTCGATCGCCTGGGCCAGTACATTCCGTTTATCGGCCTGAACACCCACGGCGGCGTGATCTTCGCCTACATGGGCGGCATCGCGCTGCACGTCTGGACCATCAAGGGCTATTTCGAAACCATCGACAACTCGCTGGAAGAGGCGGCGGCGCTGGACGGCGCCACGCCGTGGCAGGCCTTCCGTCTGGTGCTGCTGCCGCTGTCGGTGCCGATTCTGGCGGTGGTGTTCATTCTGTCGTTTATCGCCGCCATCACCGAAGTGCCGGTAGCGTCGCTGCTGCTGCGCGATGTGAACAGCTACACGCTGGCGGTGGGGATGCAGCAATATCTCAACCCGCAGAACTACCTGTGGGGCGACTTCGCCGCCGCCGCGGTGCTGTCGGCGATACCGATTACCGCCGTGTTCCTGCTGGCGCAGCGCTGGCTGGTGGGCGGCCTGACGGCCGGCGGCGTGAAGGGGTAATTTGTGCCACTGCAGTGCGTTTGATGTCTTTCCTTATCTTTTACCCTATGGATTTCAAGTTACAGCGAGTGCAGTCAACAACGCTGTAGCTTGAAAGACGACGGGTAATGATATCCTGTGTCTTTGGCGGCCATTGGCCGCCATTTTTATCTCCGCTATTCCCGTTTCAGCCGATCGGTGTTGGCCAGATAGAGCGTCACCACCAGCACCAATATCGCCGCAGCGTAGATCAGGGTATCGATGGGATTCTTGTGGTCCACGATAATCAAACGAATAATCGCGGTAATGCCAATATAAATAAAATAGCGCAGCGGGAAATGATAACCCGACTCAAAATACTTGACGATCAAGGCGATAAATTCAAAGTACAAGAAATAAATCACGATGCCTTCAATCAACAGATATGAAGAAGACTCTTCGTTGTTGATAAATAACACCTTCGCCAGGTGGAGGGTCTCCTTGACCAGAAACACCACCAAAATTGCCGCCAGCAGCAGCAAACCTACGTTCAGTACCCGCTGCAGCCCTTTCGCTATCATGATCGAACGCGACGTTTTTGCCATAAAACCTCTCTTTGAATACCGCTAATATGATTCAACCGTGCCAATATAGGCATTGTCTTAAAAATTATGCCCCGCGCGAAAGCACTTTAAACCCCATTTAATTCATAAAGTTATAATAAGATGTTTCTGGCTTATAGATTTGTAGCAAATCGAAATGTCAACTATCATGGGTCACAGAGATCTTTACATAAAACCAATAACCTCGAATTAACAAGGGAATTCTTTATGCGCGCTAAACTTAACGGACTGGTCGCTGCGGGCCTGTTTACCTGTGCATTGTCCGGCCACGCCGCCGGCCTGGTAACCCCTGACAACGATCTGCGTAACGATCTCGCCTGGTTGTCTGACCGCGGCGTCATCAACGTCAGCCTGTCCACCTGGCCGCTGAGCCAGGAAGAGATCAGTTCCGTTATCGCGCAGGCCAAGCCGGTGACCAATACCGAGAAAAACGTCATCGACCGCGTGCAGCGCCGTGTCGATGCCTTGAAAGCCAACATCCGCGTCAGCGGTTACGCGTCAACGGATAAACCCGGTACCCCGCAGGGCTTCGGCCAAAATGAGTACGCCGACGATCGCCTGACCATCGGCGCCGGCGCCAACGGCGAGTTCTGGGACGTGCGTCTGCAGGGCTCGGTGGAAGGCGATCAGCGCGTCAGCGATGGCTCCAAATTCAATATGAACGGCTCCTACGGCGCGGTGAAAATCTGGAACCAGTGGCTCTCCTTCGGCGAAGTTTCCCAATGGTGGGGCCCTGGTTACGACGGCAGCCTGATCCGCTCCGATGCCGCACGCCCGGTCGCGGGCTTTATGCTGCAGCGCGCCGACCAATCGCCATTTGAAACCCCGTGGCTGTCGTGGATCGGCCGCTGGCAATACCAGCTGAGCGCCGGCCAGCTGTCGCAGTACAGTTCCGTCCCGCACACCAAATTGATCGGTGCCCGCTTCACCATGATGCCGACCGATTTCCTGGAGTTGGGTGCGTCGCGCGTCATGCAGTGGGGTGGTGAGGGCCGACCACAGTCCTGGAGTTCGTTCTGGAAAGGCGTTAGCGGCCGTGATAATGATGATTCCGGCAGAGGTGATGATCCGGGCAACCAGCTCGCCGGTTTCGATTTCAAACTGAAAATGCAGCCGCTGATCGGTATGCCGGTTAGCCTGTATGGTCAATTGGTGGGTGAAGATGAGGCAGGCTATCTGCCATCGCAAAACACCTATCTGCTCGGTTTGGAAGGCCACCCGGAATGGGGCCCGACGACCATCAACTGGTATATCGAAGGGTCAGACACCCGTTCGGATATGAGCCGCAAAAATTATGTGTATAACCACTATGTCTACAAAGGCGGCTACTACCAACAGGGTTACCCGCTGGGCCACGCCATGGGTGGCGACGGCCAGATGCTGTCCGGCCGCGTAGAGCTGGTGCTGGACGACAGCCAGCGCTGGAGCACCCGCGTGGTTTACGCCAAGGTGAACCCGCTGAGCCAAAGCATCAACCAGGCGTTCCCGAAATCCGATACGCTGAAGGGCATTCAGGTCGGCTGGGGTTACACCTTCCCGTCTCAGGTTAAGTTCGACACCAGCCTGTGGTACACCGATAACGATCACAGCACCGCCGATGACGTGGGCGCGGGCGTCAGCTTCGAAGTACCGATCAACCTGTAATTTGTTGCAGACGTAAAAAAACCCGCCGCGGCGGGTTTTTTATTGGCTTCAGCTCAGGCGATTAGCGCCATTCCTTGAAGCGGTTGATCAGCGCATTGGTCGAGCTGTCGTGGCTGCTGATTTTCTCGCTGCCCGCCAGCTCAGGCAGGATGCGGTTAGCCAGCTGTTTGCCCAGCTCCACGCCCCACTGATCGAAGGTGAAGATGTTCAGGATCGCGCCCTGGGTGAAAATTTTGTGCTCGTACAGCGCGATCAGGCTGCCCAGGCTGAACGGGGTGATTTCGCGCAGCAGGATCGAGTTGGTCGGACGGTTGCCTTCAAACACTTTGAACGGCGCCACGTGCTTGACCTGCTCAGGGGTCTTACCCTGCGCCGCGAACTCGGCCTCCACCACTTCCAGCGACTTGCCGAACGCCAGCGCTTCGGTCTGGGCGAAGAAGTTGGACAGCAGTTTGGCGTGATGATCGCCCAGCGGGTTATGGCTGATGGCCGGCGCGATGAAGTCGCACGGCACCAGCTTGGTGCCCTGATGGATCAGCTGGTAGAACGCATGCTGGCCGTTGGTGCCCGGCTCACCCCAGATGATAGGGCCGGTCTGGTAATCCACCGGATTGCCGTTGCGATCGACGTACTTGCCGTTGGACTCCATGTTGCCCTGCTGGAAGTAAGCGGCAAAACGGTGCATGTACTGATCGTACGGCAGGATGGCTTCGGTTTCGGCGCCGAAGAAGTTGTTGTACCAGATACCGATCAGCGCCAGCAGCACCGGCAGGTTTTTCTCCGCCGGCGTTTCGGCGAAGTGCTTATCCATGGCGTGCGCGCCGCTCAGCAGCTGCTCGAAGTTGTCATAACCGATGGACAGCGCGATCGACAGACCGATCGCCGACCACAGGGAGTAACGGCCCCCTACCCAGTCCCAGAACTCGAACATGTTGTCGGTATCGATGCCGAATTCGGCCACCGCTTTGCCGTTGGTGGACAGCGCGGCGAAGTGCTTGGCTACGTGCTGTTGATCGGCGGCGCTGCTCAGGAACCAGTCGCGCGCGCTGTGGGCGTTGGTCATGGTTTCCTGGGTGGTGAAGGTTTTGGAGGCCACCAGGAACAGCGTGGTTTCCGGGTTCAGCGGCTGCAGCGTTTCGGCGATATGGGTGCCGTCGACGTTGGAGACGAAGTGCATGTTCAGGTGATTTTTATATGGGCGCAGCGCTTCGGTCACCATGTAAGGGCCGAGATCCGAACCGCCGATGCCGATGTTCACCACGTCGGTGATCGGCTTGCCGGTGTAGCCTTTCCACTCGCCGCCGATGACGCGCACGCAGAACTGTTTGATCTTGGCCAATACCGCGTTCACTTCCGGCATCACGTCTTTGCCGTCGACCAGGATCGGGCTGTTGCTGCGGTTGCGCAGGGCAATGTGCAGCACCGCGCGATCTTCGGTGCGGTTGATTTTCTCACCGGCGAACATCGATTTGATGGCGCCTTGCAGATCGGTTTCTTTCGCCAGCGCCTGCAGCTTCTCCAGGGTTTCCTGCGTGATACGGTTCTTGGAATAGTCCACCAACATTTGGTCGTTGAAGGTCGCGGAGAACCGGGAGAAACGATCGTTGTCCTGGGCGAACAGGTCGGCGATCCGTACGTCTTTCATCTGTGCATAATGTTGCTGCAGGGCTTGCCAAGCAGCGGTTTGACTAGGATTGATATTTTTCATAGCAACACTCTTAGGCTTGAGAATAAAAATGACGCGTTTGTCCGATTGTAGCCTGTTCGACTGTGATTATGATCTCTTTTCTTGCGATAGGCGCTAACTGTCAACGCATTGCCGCCTCGTTTCAGCTTTCACTCTATACTTTGGGCTAACGGCCTGTTATCGGGGTTGCCGAATTGTCATCAGGCTGTGTCATCGTTGCTTATTTCGTCATTTGAAAGGGATCTCGCTTATGGAATTATCCGCCCCGCTCATGTTGGTGCTTATCGGCCTGGCGTCGCTGCTGGCGCAGTGGCTGGCCTGGCTGCTGCGCCTGCCGGCCATTTTGCCGCTGTTGCTGTTCGGCATCGTGCTCGGCCCGACGGTGCATCTGGTGCAGCCGGATCTGCTGTTCGGCGATCTGCTGTTTCCGCTGGTGTCGCTGTCGGTGGCGATCATCCTGTTCGAGGGGGCGTTGACGCTGCGTTTCGAGGAGATACGCGGCCTCGGCGGCGTGGTACGCAATCTGGTCACCGTCGGCATGCTGGTTACCTTTCTGGTCATCAGCCTCGCCAGCTGGTGGCTGCTGGATTTCCCGCCGGAGCTGGCGGCGCTGATCGGCGCGGTGACGGTGGTGACCGGGCCGACGGTGATCGCCCCGCTGATGCGCGTGGTGCGGCCGAACGCCAACATTAACCAGGTGCTGCGCTGGGAAGGGATCGTCATCGATCCGGTCGGCGCCATCTTCACCCTGCTGGTGTTCGAATTCATCGTGCTGAAACAGAATGCGGAGTCCTATACCCACCTGTTTTGGACGCTGGGCGTGACCGCCGCCGTCGGCCTGATCGCCGGCGCGCTGTTCGGCTACCTGCTCGGCCTGGCGCTGCGCCGCGTCTGGCTGCCGCGCTACCTGCAGAACCTGGCGGTGCTGGCGATCATGCTGGCCGCCTTCGGCGTTTCCAACGCCATCGCCGACGAATCCGGCCTGCTGACCGTCACGGTGATGGGCATCTGGCTGGCCAACATGCGCGACGTCGATACCAGCGATATTCTGGCGTTCAAAGAGGAGCTGTCGGCGATCCTGATCTCGGCGCTGTTCATCATTCTGGCGGCGCGGCTCGACATCCAGGCGCTGTGGAACATGGGCTGGCCGCTGCTCCTGCTGCTGCTGGCGGTGCAGTTCATCGCCCGGCCGCTGTGCATCGCGGTGTCGACCTGGCGCTCTTCCCTGCACTGGCGCGATCGGCTGCTGCTGTGCTGGATCGCCCCGCGCGGCATCGTCGCCGCGGCGGTCAGCTCGCTGTTCGCGCTGACGCTGCAGCGCAGCGGCTATCAGGGCGCGGACCGGCTGGTCACCGTGGTGTTCGCCATCATCATCGGCACCGTGGTGCTGCAAAGCCTGACCAGCGGCATGATGGCGCGCTGGCTGCGGGTGCAGCAGCAAAAGCCGCGCGGCGTGCTGATTGTCGGCGCCAACAGCGTGGCGCGCATGCTGGCGCAGGCGCTGATCAAGCTGAACGTGCCGGTGATCGTCACCGACAGCAGTTGGGAATACTACCGCCAGGCGCGCATGGACGGCATTCCGGCCTACTATGGCCACGCCTACTCCGAACACGCCGAGAACTATCTCGACCTGAGCAATATCGCCCAGGTGTTGGCGCTGTCGCCCAATCGCCACCAGAACGCGCTGGCGGTCTACCACTTCGGCCATCTCTTCGGCGAGGATCACGTGTTTGCCATCCGTTCGGGGGCGCCGCTGAAAGGGCGCGGCGCCAGCGCGGAAAGTTCGCGTTTCCGCCGGCATGAAATTTTATTTAATCAGGAAGCCACCTACGGCCGCCTGAGCAGCCTGCTCGCCAGGGGGGCCACCATCAAGGCGACCAAATTGAACGAAAATTTCGGTTGGCTGGAGTATTTGGAGAAACATCAGGGCGTTATCCCGTTATTCAGCCAAAAGGAAGACGGTTCTCTGCAACCGATTGGCGCCGGTTCCACGCCCGCGATGCCCTGTACGCTTATCGCGCTGGTACAAGATGAAAATCCCTCACCGTCTGTACGTTGACAGAATGGCGATAACCGGCTATTCCTAACAGCCTACTTGCGCACCCGGTGCGCAAGCCAGAAGAGGCGCGTCGCCCAGGTAGAGTGTCAGAGGAGCCGTTTCTCCGTTGACGGCACCCGAGGGGGAGCGACGCCGAGGTACGATAATGGCCGGCCATTATCGTATCGACTACAGGGGCTGAATCCCCTGGGTTGTCACCAGGGGATCGCCCACAGGGCGATCGACAAGGTGGGGCGCTTCTGGGTGTATCGTAGCCTGACCTCTACGCCTGCCCCCTGTTTACCGCTCTCCCCTTGTGCCAAGGCTATGGAATTACAGTGCCCCCAAACGGGCATCCCTGACACGAGGTTTCTAGATGAACCAAGCAGCACCCCAGAATTCCACCGTGGTAGCCAAGTTCGGCGGCACCAGCGTCGCCGACTTTGAAGCCATGAACCGCAGCGCCGACGTCGTGCTGGCCAACCCGCAGGTCCGCCTGGTGGTGTTGTCCGCTTCGGCGGGCGTCACCAACCTGTTGGTCGCCCTGGCCGAGGGTTGCGAGGCCGACAAGCGCAATTACCAGCTTGATGAAATTCGCCGCATCCAGTACGCCATCCTCGATCGCCTCACGGCGCCGGCGGTGATCCGCGAAGAGATCGACCGGCTGCTGGAAAACATCGCCATGCTGTCGGAGGCCGCGTCGCTGGCCACCTCGACGGCGTTGACCGACGAGCTGGTCAGCCATGGGGAGCTGATGTCCACCCTGCTGTTCGTTGAAATCCTGCGCGCCCGCAACGTGCAGGCCGAATGGTTCGACGTGCGCAAAGTGATGCGCACCGACGATCACTTCGGCCGCGCCGTGCCGGACAGCGCCGCGCTCAGCGAACTGGCCCGAGCGCAGTTGCAGCCGCGCCTGCAGGAAGCGCTGGTGGTCACCCAGGGCTTTATCGGCAGCGAGCCGAAAGGCCGCACCACCACGCTCGGCCGTGGCGGCAGCGACTATACCGCCGCGCTGCTCGGCGAGGCGCTCGGCGTTGGCCGGGTGGATATCTGGACCGACGTGCCGGGCATTTACACCACCGATCCGCGCGTGGTACCGGCGGCCAAGCGCATCGACAAAATCGGTTTCGAAGAGGCGGCGGAAATGGCCACCTTCGGCGCTAAAGTCCTGCACCCCGCCACCCTGCTGCCGGCGGTGCGCAGCGATATTCCGGTATTCGTCGGCTCCAGCAAGGATCCGGCGGCCGGCGGCACGCTGGTGTGCAACACCACCGAAAACCCGCCGCTGTTCCGTGCGCTGGCGCTGCGCCGCAAGCAAACGCTGCTGACGCTGCACAGCCTGAACATGCTGCACGCACGCGGTTTCCTGGCCGAGGTGTTCAATATTCTGGCGCGCCACAACATCTCCGTCGATCTGATCACCACCTCGGAGGTCAGCATTGCGCTGACCATGGACACCACCGGTGCCACCTCCGTCGGCGGCAGCCTGCTGACCACCTCGCTGCTGACCGAGCTGTCGTCGCTGTGCCGGGTGGAAGTGGAAGAAAACCTGGCGCTGGTGGCGATCATCGGCAACCAGCTGTCGCGGGCCTGCGGCGTAGGCAAAGAGGTGTTCGGCGTGCTCGATCCGTTCAATATCCGCATGATCTGCTACGGTGCCAGCAGCTATAACCTGTGCTTCCTGGTACCGGGCGAAGAAGCCGAGCAGGTGGTGCGCGCCCTGCACCACAACCTGTTCGAATAAGTCATTATCCCTGATTGCGGGCGCAGCACGCTGCGCCCCTGCGTCTAAAAAATTCGTTCAAAACCTGCAGGGGTTCAGCATGTTGAACCCGCAAAAAACACAACCACACCCACCGTTCTCAATCTGGCTAAGGAAAACCTGCATGTTGGCACTCTTCACGCGCTTATTCCCCCTGTGGGCGATACTGCTGTCCGTCACCGCCTATTACACGCCGACCTCCTTTACCGGCATCGGCCCCTACGTCAGCCCGCTGCTGATGCTGATCATGTTCGCCATGGGCGTCACGCTGCGGCTGGACGACTTCAAACGCGTGCTGGCGCGCCCCGGCCCGGTGGCGGCCGGCATCTTCCTGCACTATCTGATCATGCCGCTGGCGGCCTGGATTCTGGCGATGCTGTTCCGCATGCCGCCGGATCTGTCCGCCGGCATGGTGCTGGTGGGCAGCGTGGCCAGCGGTACCGCGTCCAACGTAATGATCTACCTGGCCAAGGGTGACGTGGCGCTGTCGGTGACCATCTCGGCGGTCTCGACGCTGGTGGGGGTGTTCGCCACGCCGCTGCTGACCCGCCTGTATGTCGACGCCAAGATCAGCGTCGATATCATGGGCATGCTGCTGAGCATTCTGCAGATCGTGGTGATCCCGATCGGCCTGGGCCTGATCGTCCACCACACCCTGACCAAGGCGGTGAAACGCATTGAGCCGCTGCTGCCGGCGCTGTCGATGGTGTGTATCCTGGCGATCATCAGCGCAGTGGTGGCGGGCAGCCAAAGCCACATCGCCTCGGTCGGTTTGGTGGTGATCGTCGCGGTGATCCTGCACAACGGCATCGGTTTGCTCAGCGGCTACTGGGGCGGCAAGCTGTTCGGCTTCGACGAATCCACCTGCCGCACGCTGGCGATCGAAGTCGGCATGCAGAACTCCGGGCTGGCAGCCACGCTGGGTAAAATCTACTTCTCACCGCTGGCCGCTCTGCCGGGCGCGCTGTTCTCGGTCTGGCACAACCTCTCCGGTTCGCTGCTGGCGGGGTATTGGTCCGGCCGCCCTATCAAGAAAAAATAAACCGCCTGTAGGGACGCAAACAATTGCGTCCCCGTTCTTCTCTGCGAAATTTCGTATTTCCCACTGGTCGGATTGTCATAATTCCTCTCATCCCCTATCATCCGTGAAAAATAAAAATTCAGATTCTTCCTAACCATGCCGATAATGTTGGCAAGAGGAAGAGACGTTCTACTTTTTTTAATTAATTAAGTCACCAGGGTTGCCCACCATAAAAGAAGCAGCCTAATTATTATTTAGATCTATACCCACCGTCTTATTTGCCGCGGCAAATCAAGATACCTCGCAATGTGCATGTCGCTCATTATTTCGGGCCGGCCGTCGGCCGCCCGTGGTTAACCTCATGGATTGGGCGGGCTGCCCCGGCGGCCTCTCATAATGGATTACAATGATAAAAAAAATAACCGCCTTGACGCTGTTGGTCAGCACGGCCCTTTCCGCCGAAACCCTGCCGGACGCCCACATGATGCGGGATATGTCGATGGGGGAGTCGCGCCGTGCGTTGCAAGACAGCACGCGTGAAGTCAACCAGTTGATTGAGCAACGCCGCTACCAGCAGCTGAAGCAGCAACGCTTGCTGGCGGAGCCGGAACCGCCCGCGCCCGCCCTGCCGCAGTCCGCGCAGTGCCTGCCGATCGCCGGCGTTTATCTGCAGGGCGTCACCCTGCTCTCGCCGACCGATTTATCCGCCCTGAGCGCGCTGCCGGAAAACTGCATCAGCAGCAATGATATCAATCGCCTGACCCGCGAATTAACGCGCCTTTATGTGCAAAAAGGCTATATCACCGCGCGCGTGCAAATTGTTCGCCCTAATTCACAGGGAGAATTGGGGTTAATCGTCACCGAAGGATTTATCGAGAAAATAGAAGGCGGCGATCGCTGGGTCAACAGCCGTTTATTATTTCCGGGGCTGGAAGGCAAGCCGTTGAAATTAACCGAGCTCGACCAGGGATTGGATCAGGCCAACCGTTTGCAATCGAATACCACCAAGCTGGATATATTGCCCGGCCACCAGGTTGGCGGTTCGGTCATTCGTTTGCGCAATCAACATGCCAAGCCCTGGCTGATTACCGCCGGCACGGATAATTACGGCCAAAAAAGCACCGGCCAGTGGCTGGCGCGCGCCACCGCCACGCTGGACAGCCCGTTCGGCCTGTCGGACTTCGTCAGCCTGAACGCCAGCAGAACGCTGGAAAACCCGGCTCACCGCTATAACCGCGCCTATACCCTGCTCTATTCGCTGCCGTACGGCGCGTTCACCTTCAGCGGGTTCGCCAGCTTCTCGTCCTATGAGAACCACCAGCAGCTGCCGCACAACGTGGTCAAACTGCACGGCCAGACCCAACAGTACGGGCTGCGCAGCGACTATGTGTTTTACCGCGATCGCGATCAGATAGACAGCCTGAGCGGCCAGTTGACCTACAAGCGCATCGACAACTACTTCGAAAGCGTGCGCCTCGAAGTCAGCAGCCCCACGCTGACCCTGGCCGAGCTGAGCGCCAGCCACCTGCAGATTCTGCCCAACGGGGTGTTCAGCGCCAACCTCAGCGTCGAACAGGGTCTGCCGTGGTTGGGGGCCGATCGCCACCCGAGCTCGGTGCACCTCGACAGCCAGTTCACCAAGGGCAAGCTGTTCGCCAACCTCAGCCAGCGCCTTCACCTGGGCGAGGCGACCTATCAGCTCAACAACCTGTTCTATGGCCAGTACAGCCGCGACCCGCTGCCCGGCGTGGAATGGCTGAGCCTTACCGATCGCAGCGCCGTGCGCGGCTTTAGCCGCAGCACCCAGTCCGGCGACAACGGCTGGTATCTGCAGAACACGCTGTCGCGCAGCTTCAATCTGGGCGCCACCACGCTGACGCCGCGCCTCGGCGCCGACGTCGGCCGCATTTTGCCGCGCCAGGACAACTCGGGGTGGCGCAGCAGCACCGGCCTGAGCAGCGGCGCCACGTTGCGCTATCGGCAGGCGCTGGTCGATCTCGAGGTCAGCCGCGGCTGGATCTTGTCAAATCACGCCACGCCGGAAGATCCCGTTCAGGTACTGGCGCGCTTTTCTTACACCTTTTAATTAATCAGCAGTTTTGCAGGACCCCACGGCAATATACGGAGAGACATGGATGAAAAATAATAACTTCAGGCTTTCAGCAGCAGGCAAACTGGCCGCCGCGCTGGCGATTATTCTCGCCGCTTCCGCCGGCGCCTATGCCGCGGAGATCGTGGCGGCCAACGGCGCCAACGGCCCCGGCGTTTCCACCGCCGCAACCGGCGCGCAGGTGGTCGACATCGTCGCGCCGAACGGTAACGGGCTGTCGCACAACCAGTATCAGGACTTCAACGTCAACCAGCCCGGCGCGGTGCTGAACAACTCCCGCGAGGCAGGGCTGTCGCAGCTGGCCGGCCAACTGGGCGCCAACCCCAATCTGGGCGGGCGCGAAGCCAGCGTCATCCTCAACGAAGTGATCGGCCGTAACCCTTCTCTGCTGCACGGCCAGCAAGAGATCTTCGGCATGGCGGCCGACTACGTGCTGGCCAACCCGAACGGCATCAGCTGCCAGGGCTGCGGGTTCATCAATACCAGCCGCTCCTCGCTGGTGGTCGGCAACCCGCTGGTGGAGAACGGCCTGCTGCAGGGCTACAGCACCCTGGACAACCGCAATACCCTGAGCCTCAACGGTACCCTGAACGCCGGCGGCGTGCTGGATCTGATCGCACCGAAGATAGACAGCCGCGGTGACGTGATCGTACAAGACTTCACCCACCGCAACGGCAGCGTAACGCCGGCGGCGATCAACGCCATCAGCGGCCATAACCGCGTGGCGCGCGACGGCAAGGTGCTGGCCAGCGTGCAGCCGACCACCGCGCTGGACAGCTACTACCTCGGCAGCATGCAGGCCGGACGCATCAACATCATCAACACCGCGCAGGGCAGCGGCGTGAAGCTGGCGGGCACGCTGGCCGCCCGCGACGATCTCAAGGTGAAAGCCTACGATATTCGCAGCGAAAGCCGCGTTGACGACGCCAGCAGCAACCGCAACGGCGGCGACAACTACCAGAACTACCGCGGCGGCATCTACGTCAACGACCGCAGCAGCAGCCAGAAGCTGACCCGCACCGAGCTGAAAGGCAAGAACATCAGCCTGGTGGCGGATAACCACGCGCACCTCACCGCTACCGATATTCGCGGCGAAGACATCACGCTGCAGGGCGGCAAGCTGACGCTCGACGGCCAGCAGCTGAAACAGACCCAGGGCCACACCGACGACCGCTGGTTCTACTCCTGGCAATACGACGTCACCCGTGAGCGCGAGCAGCAGCAGCAGGCAGGCAGCACCGTCGCCGCCAGCGGCAGCGCCAAACTCGTCAGTACCCGGGAAGACGTGAACCTGTTGGGCGCCAACGTCAGTGCCGATCGGGCGCTGAGCGTCAAGGCGGCGCGCAACGTGCACCTCGCCGGACTGGTGGAGAAGGATAAGTCCACCGAACGCGGCTACCAGCGCAATCACACTTCCAGCCTGCGCACCGGCAGCTGGAGCAGCAGCGACGAAAGCGAAAGCCTGAAGGCCAGCGAACTGCGCAGCCAGGGGCGCTGACGCTGGAGGCCGGCAACAACGTCGCGACCCAGGGCGCCAAGCTGCACGCCGGCCGCGATTTGACGGTCAATGCCGGCAACCAAATCCAGATCGGGGTGCAGAAAACCGCCAACGCCAAAGCGGTGCGCGATGACAAAACCTCCTGGGGCGGCATCGGCGGCGGCGACAACAAAAACAACAGCAACCGTCGCGAGGTCAGCCACGCCTCCGAACTGACCAGCGACGGCACCCTGCGCCTGAACGGCCAGCAGGGCGTCACCATCACCGGCAGCAAGGCGCGCGGCAAGGAAGGCGGCCTGGTCACCGCCACGCAAGGTGGCCTGCGCATCGACAACGCGCTGAGCACCACCGTGGACAAAATCGACGCGCGCACCGGCACCGCCTTCAACATCACCAGCAGTTCACACAAGGCCGACAACAGCTACCAGAGCAGCACCGCCAGCGAGCTGAAGTCTGATACCAACCTGAAGCTGGTCAGCCGTAAGGATACCGACGTCATCGGCAGCCAGGTCACCAGCGGCGGTGAGCTGAGCGTGACGTCACAGACCGGCAACATCAACGTCAAGGCCGCCGAACAGCAGCAAAAAATCGATGAGCAGAAGACCGCGCTGACCGTCAACGGCTACGCCAAAGAAGCCGGCGACAAGCAATACCGTGCCGGTTTGCGCATCGAACACACCCGCGACAGCGAAAAAACCACCCGCACCGAAAACCGCGCCTCGACCCTCAGCGGCGGTAGCGTGAAGCTCGAGGCGGAGAAGGACGTGACCTTCAGCGGCTCCAAACTGGTCGCCGACAAAGGCGACGCCAGCGTCAGCGGCAACAAGGTCTCGTTCCTGGCGGCCGACGATAAAACCACCTCGAACACCGAGCAGACCAAGATCGGCGGCGGTTTCTACTACACCGGCGGCATCGACAAGCTCGGCAGCGGCGTGGAAGCCGGCTACGAGAACAGCAAAACGCAGGCGCAGAGCAGCAAGGCGGTCACCTCCGGCAGCGACGTCAAAGGCAACCTGACTGTCGACGCCCGCGACAAGCTGACCCAGCAAGGCGCGCAGCACAGCGTCGGCGGCACCTACCAAGAGAACGCCGCCGGCGTCGATCATTTGGCCGCCGCCGACACCGCCAGAAGCACCACCACCAAAACCGACGTCGGCGTGAACATCGGCGCCAACGTCGATTACAGCGCCGTGACCCGCCCGGTCGAGCGCGCGGTCGGCAAGGCGGCCAAGCTGGACGCCACCGGCGTCATCAACGACATCGGCGGCATCGGCGCGCCTAACGTCGGCCTGGATATCGGCGCACAGGGCGGCAGCAGCGAAAAACGCAGCAGCAGCTCGCAGGCGGTGGTCAGCTCGGTGAAAGCCGGCAGCATCGACATCAACGCCAAAGGCGAAGTGCGCGATCAGGGCACGCAATATCAGGCAAGCAAAGGCGCGGTCACGCTGACGGCGGACAGCCACCGCAGCGAAGCTGCAACGAACCGCCAGGAAGAGCAGAACCGCGATACCCGCGGCAGCGCCGGCGTGCGCGTCTACACCTCCACCGGCAGCGATCTGACCGTGGACGCCAAGGGCGAAGGCGGCACCCAGCGCAGCAACAGCAGCGCCAGCCAGGCGGTGACCGGCTCGATCGACGCGGCCAACGGCATCAACGTCAACGTGAAAAAAGACGCGGTCTATCAGGGTACCGCGCTGAACGGCGGCAGCGGTAAAACCACCGTCGACGCCGGCGGCGATATCCGCTTTGATCAGGCCAGCGACAAACAGAGTGAGAACCACAGCGGCTTTAACGTCAAGGCCTCGGCGAAGGGCGGCTTCACCGCCGACAGTAAAAACTTCGGCGCCGGCTTCGGCGGCGGTACCAACAAAGGCGAAAGCAGCGGCAGTACCGCACAGGTCGGCAACGTCAGCGGCCAACAGGGCGTTGAACTGAAGGCGGGCCGCGATCTGACGCTTAAAGGCACCGACGTCAAAAGCCAGGGCGACATCACCCTGAGCGCGGGCAACAAGGTCGCGCTGCAGGCGGCGGAATCGACCCAAACGCGCAAGGAAAGCCAGCTGTCCGGCAATCTCGATCTGGGCGCCGGCAGCAGCGACAGCAAGGAAAAAACCGGTGGCAGTCTCTCCGCCGGCGGCGCGTTCGACATCGCCAAGGTGAATGAGTCCGCGACCGAACGCCAGGGCGCTAAGCTCGCCTCAGACGGCAAGGTCACCCTGTCCGCCGGCGGCAAAGGCGATGACGCGCTGCATCTGCAAGGCGCCAAGGTCAGCGGCGGCAGCGCCGCGCTCGAGGCGAAAAACGGCGGTATCCTGCTGGAGTCCGCCAAGAACGAGCAGCATAAGGACAACTGGAGCCTGGGCATTAAAGCCAACGCCAAAGGCGGCCAAACGTTCAACAAGGACGCCGCCGGCAAGGTCGATCCGAACACCGGCAAAGACACCCATACGCTGGGCGCCGGTCTGAAGGTCGGCGTGGAACAGCAGGATAAAACCACCCACGCCAACACCGGCATCACCGCGGGCGATGTGGCGCTCAACAGCGGCAAGGACACCCGCCTCGCCGGGGCGCGCGTCGATGCCGACAGCGTACAGGGCAAGGTGGGCGGCGATCTGCACGTTGAAAGCCGCAAAGACGTCGAGAAAGGCGTGAAGGTGGATGTGGATGCCGGTCTGAGCCACAGCAACGATCCGGGCAGCAGTATCACCTCCAAGCTGTCGAAGGTGGGCACGCCGCGCTACGCCGGGAAAGTGAAAGAGAAACTGGACGCCGGGGTGAACAAAGTGGCCGACGCCACCACCGACAAATACAACAGCGTGGCGCGTCGCCTCGATCCGCAGCAGGACACCACCGGCGCGGTCAGCTTCAGCAAAGCCGACGGTAAAGTGACGCTGCCGGAAACGCCGGCTGGCGAGAAACCGCAGGGCCCGCTGTGGGATCGCGGTGCACGCACCGTCGGCGGCGCGGTGAAAGACAGCGTCACCGGGCCGGCGGGCCGCCAGGGGCAGCTCAAGGTCAATGCCGAGGTGGTGAACAACAATGCGGTCGGCGAGCAATCGGCGATTGCCGGTAAGCACGGCGTGGCGCTGCAGGTCGGCGGCCAAACCCAACTCACCGGCGGCGAGATCCGCAGCCAGCAGGGCAAGGTGGAACTGGGCGGCAGCCAGGTCAGCCAGCAGGACGTCAGCGGCCAACGTTATCAGGGCGGCGGCCGCGTCGATGTGGCGGCCACGGTAGGCGGCCTGGCCGCCGGTGCGGCGAAACAGGGCGTTGACGGCAACGTGCCGTTCGCCAGCGGCCATGCCTCAACGAAACAGGCGGACGCCAAAGCCGGCGTGTTCAGCGGCAAATAACGCACCTCTCCTAGGCAATGCCCCCGGTGAAAACCGGGGGCATTTTTTTACAGCGTGCTTGGGGTGTCTTCCCAGTCGCGATCGTCGTCCTTCGCATCCTGATCCAACACGTTGTAAGCCACGGCGCAAAACAGCGAGTTCAGGCGCTTCATGTCCCCCAACAACCCCAAATGCAGCGAACTGGTCTCGATGCTCTGCACGTTTTGCTGGTGCAGGCGATCGACGTGCGCGTGCGCGTAGCGGCGATCCAGAATGCGGAAGCGGTGCTTGGAACGGCGCAGGCGCTTGGCGCTGGTAACGTCGCCGGACAGGAACACCGACAGCCCCAGACGCAGGTTGCCGATCAGCCGCTCGTGCAGCCCATCCAGCTCCGCCAGCCCTTCCGTCGAGAAGGCCCGGCGCGCGGCGTGCGACTTGGCGCCCACGTCGCCGGCCATGCGTTCGATGATGTCGCCCGCCTGTTCCAGGTTGAGCGCCATTTCGATGATCTCCGCCCAGCGGCGCGAATCTTCCTCGCCCAGATCCTCCTTCTGGATCTGCGCCAGATACAGCTTGATGGCGGTGTACAGCACGTCGACGTCGTCGTCCAGACGCCGCACCTCTTTATCCACCCCTTGCTTGCCGTGCAGCACTTCGCGCTGCAGGATCATCATGTGTTCCACCACGTCGCCCATCCGCAGAGTTTCGCGCGCCGCGTTGGCCAGCGCCAGCGTCGGCGTGTCCAGCGCGCTGGCGTCCAGATGGCGCGGCCGCATGCGCGGATCGTCGGCCGCCACGTCGACGATCAGCCGCTCGCACAGCGTGGCCATCGGCCCGGCCAGCGGGATCATCACCAGGCAGCGGATCAGGTTGTAGAACACGTGGAAATAGATCACCAGTTCTTCGCTGCCGCCAGGCAACTGAGCCATCACATCCGCCAGATAGGCGACGAACGGCAGCACCAGCACGCACCCCACCAGCTTGAACAGCAGGCTGCCGAGCGCCACGCGCCGCCCAGCGGCGTTCTGGCCGCTGGCGTTGATCATCGCCAGCAGGCCGCTGCCGAGGTTGGCGCCGATCACCAGGCAGAGCGCCACCTTCAGCGAAATCACGCCGGACGCGGTCAGGGTGGCGGTCAGCAGCACCGCCGCCAGGCTGGAATAACTGACGATGGCGAACAGCGCGCCGGTCAGGGCGTCCAGCATCACGTCGCCGGTCAGCGACGAGAACAGCACTTTGACCCCGGCTGCCTGGGTGATCGGCGTGGCGGCGGCCACGATCAGCTCCAGCGCCAACACGATCAGCCCAAGGCCGATCAGGACGCGCCCGATCTGGCCGATCCGCATCTGTTTGCGGCTGAGGAACAGGAAGACGCCGACCAGGATCAGCAGCGGCGACAGCCAGGAAAGATCGAAGGTCAGCACGCGCGCCATCAGCGCGGTGCCGACGTCGGCGCCGAGCATGATCACCAGCGCAGGCGCCAGCCCCACCAGCCCCTGAGCGACGAAAGAGGTCACCAGCAGCGCCGTGGCGTTGCTGCTTTGCACCAGCGCGGTCACGCCAATGCCGGAAACGAACGCCAGCGGCTTTTTCTCAACGCTGTCGCTCAACACGCGCCGCAGATTGGCGCCGTAAACCCGCATGATCCCGGTGCGCACGATGTGGGTACCCCACACCAACAGCGCCACGGAGGAAAGCAGGTGAAGAAGGGTCAGCACGGAAGATACGCTCCATTAACGCCCGGCCAAAGGAGGCTGATACCCGATGCCTGTCAGGCGGTGCGGACGGACGGAACGGTTCTGTTCGCCTTAGCCACAGCCGGTAGGCCAAAAGATGACGGATACAGCGCGCGGTCCCGCCTGCCGGGCGTAGGTCTGGCAGGACAGCGGGCGGGCGGCAGACCGCAGAAAAGAAGGGTTAATGCGGCGGCGGAAAGGCCCCGGCGCCGCGCTGCGAAGTCATGCAACTTCCCGCAATACAACAGGTTCCAAGTGTAGCCCAATTTCCGCGCCGTCGGGCCGCAGGTCGGCCACCGACCGGTTGAGCACGTCAACCAGCAATTCTACACCGCGAACCTGAATCCGATAGCGTACCACATTCCCGAGCAAACTGTGGCCCAGGATCACCCCGCCGATCCCCTGCCCGGCCGGCAACAGGCCGATAGACTCGGGCCGGATCGCCACCTTGCCGGCATAGCTGCGCCCGGTCAGCTGGGCGGCCTGTTCGGCGGTCAGCAGGTTATAGTTGCCGATAAACCCGGCGGCGAAGGCGTCCGCCGGCTGGGTATACAGGGTTTCCGCATCGCCGCTCTGCACGATCTGCCCCTTGTTCATCAGCACGATGCGATCCGACAGGGTCAACGCCTCTTCCTGATCGTGGGTAACGAAGATCGCCGTCAGGTTCAGCTCGCGTTGAATGCGCCGGATCTGCTCGCGCAGGTGTTTGCGGATACGCGCGTCCAGCGCCGACAGCGGTTCGTCGAGCAGCAGCAGCCGCGGGCGGGTGACCAGCGATCGCGCCAGCGCCACGCGCTGACACTGGCCGCCCGACAGCTGATGCGGATAGCGCTTCGCCAGATCGCTCAGCTCCACCAGCGCCAGCACCTCCTGCACCCGCTGGCCGATCTGCCCGGCCGCCAGTTTCTGCATTTTCAGACCGAAGGCCACGTTGCCTTCCACCGTCATATTGGGAAACAGCGCATAGCTTTGAAACACCATGCCGATGCCGCGCTTTTGCGGCGCCAGCGGCACCAGATCCTGGCCCTGCAGCAAAATGTGCCCGCTGTCGACCGGGGTCAGGCCGGCCAGGCAGCGCAGCAGCGTCGATTTGCCGCAGCCGCTCGGCCCCAGCAGGGTGACGAACTCCCCCTCTTCGGCGGTGAAATCGATATCCTGAAACACCTGGGTCTGGCCATAGTGTTTGTTCAGGCGGGTGACGTTGAGATAAGCCATCGGGTTAACCCTTGTTTTTATTCAGCAGGTTCGCCAGCCAGGTGACGAGCAGCACCACGGCGAAATAGGAGATGACCAGCGCGCTGGTGAAATGCCCGCTGCCGTTGCGCATGTTGAACAGGTAGACCTGCAGCGTTTCATACTGGCTGCCCACCAGCAGGTTGGCGAACACGAACTCGCCGATCAGGAACGAGAACGACAGCAGCACGGCGATCGTTCCGCCCTTGCGCAGGTTCGGCAGCACCACCAGCAGCGCCGCCTGCCAGGTGCTGGCGCCGAGCAGGTGCGCGGCGTCCATCAGATCGCGCAGGTTGATCGCCTGCATGTTATTGCTGATGGCACGGTAGATAAACGGCAGCGCGATGGTGAAATAGCAGCCCACCAAAATCCACGGAGTGCCGAGCAGCGGCAGCGGATCGGCGGCGAACAGCTGCATCAGCCCCACCGCCGACACCACCGGCGGCACGGCGAACGGCAGCAGAATCAGCACGTTCATCACCGCGTCCAGCTTGGGAAAGTAGTAAGCGATCACAAACATCGCCGGCAGGATCACCACCACCGACAGCAGCAGCGTGCCGAAGCAGATCAACAGCGAGTGCCACAGCGCCTGCAAAAAGCGCGGGTCGCTCCACAGCGCCGTCAGCCACTTCAGGGTAAAACCGTCCGGCAAAATGGTGGCGCCCCACTGGGTGGCCAGCGCATAAATCAGCGTCGCCGCCAGCGGCAACAGCAGGATCAGCAGCAGCAGGCCGGTCACCGTGCGATGGTACAGGCGTTCAGCACGCGACATGAGCATTCTCCATCCGATTATGAGCGCGCATTGAGGTAGCTCCTGCGCAGCATCCACTGGTGGATCACCGTGATAAACGCCATCATCACCACCAGCAGCATCGCCAGCGCGCTGGCCAGGTTCGGATCGAGGGAGATGTCCCCCGCCACCAGCGCCGAGATGCGGATCGGGATCACGTTGAAGTTGCCGGTGGTCAGCGCGTAGACCGTAGCGTAGGCGCCCAGCGCGTTAGCCAGCAGGATGACGAAGGTGCCCATCAGCGCCGGCGCCAGCACCGGCAGGCCGATATGCCGCCAGTAGCGCCAGGGGCCAGCGCCGAGCAGCGCCGCCGACTCGCGCCAATCGGCGCGCAGCGCGTCGAACGCCGGATACAGCAACAGCACCCCCAGTGGGATCTGGAAGTAGGTATACAGCACGATCAGGCCGCTCTTCGAATAGAGGTTGAAACTCTCCATCAGACCGTATTTGCGCAGCAGCAGCGTCAGGCAACCGTTCAGCCCCAGCAGGATGACGAAGGCAAACGCCAGCGGCACCCCGGCGAAGTTGCTGGTCATGTTGGTGAACGACATCACGAAGTCATGAAATCGGGTCTGGCCGAGCTGGCGCAGCGAGTAACTGCCAACTAACGCAATCAGCAAGCCGTAGACGCTCGACCACAGCGAGATCTCCAGCGAGAACTGAAAGGCCTGCAGGTAGAACGGTGAGGTGAGGATATCGACATAGTTGCCCCATCCCCAGCCGCTGCTCTCACTGAAAAAGCTGTGAACGGCGATCCACACCAGCGGGGCGATCTGAAACGCGCCGAACAGCACGATAAACGGCAGCAGGCACAGCGCGGCGATCCATTTGGTTTTGCCGTTCATCGCGCATCCTGCGCCAGCAGCGCCCGGCAGCGCGGCTTGTCGTGCGGTGCCTGCAGCAGATCGCAAATCGTGCCGCACAGCTCGGTTTGCTGCGGATCGGCGTCGTCCAGGCTGAAGCCCGTGCCGAACACGAACAGCGGCACCTGGCGCTCTTCCGGCAACACACCGCCGTGGCTGCGATCGTCGTTCATGCCATGGTCGGCAGTGACCAGCACCTGATAACCGGCGGCCAGCCACTCGGGCAGATAGCGCGACAGCGAACCGTCGGCGCGGCGTGCCGCATTGCGGTACTGCGGCGAAGAGAGGCCGAAGCGGTGCCCGGCGTCGTCGATGTTCATCGGGTGGATCAGCAGGAAGTCCGGCTGATGACGCTGGCGCAGGCTTTCGGCGTCGTCGAACAGATGGCTGTCGGGATAGCCGTCGTCGTAATAGAAATGCCCGTGCTGGATCGGCAGCTCAGGCGCGTCGGTATGGCGGTCGCGCGCGGCGTCGAACGGCGTGCGGTTATACAATTCGCTGAACCAATGATACGCGGCGGCGGCGGTGGTCAGCCCGGCGGCGCGCGCGTAATGAAACACGCTTTGTTGATGAGAAAGGCGCGAGACGTGGTTGTGCACCACGCCGCTCTCCACCGGCGTGACGCCGGTGAGGATGCATTCATACAGCGGCCGGGAGAGCGAGGGCAGCTCGCTCTCCAGCAGGTACAACCGTCCGCGTCCCGCCGCGCATTCGGCCTGCAGATAGCCCATGGCGTCGTGCGCCACCCGGTAGTTGAGGCCGTCCAGCAGCACGAGGATCGTTTTCATGGTGCGTTAACTCACTGCTGCATAAACATAATGACGTTTTCCTGCCACAGGCGCGGCAGCGCTTTGGCGCTCTGTTCCCAGGCCGCCGGATCGGCGATCGGGTGCGCATTCTTGTACTGCTCGGCCGGCAGCAGCTTGGCCTTGACGTCGTCCGGCAGCGTCAGATGTTCGGCGCGGATCGGGCGGGCATAGCCGCGCGCCAGGTTGATCTGGCCAGCGTCGGAGAAGATGTATTCGCGCGCCAGCTTGGCGGCGTTCGGGTGCTTGGCGTATTTGTTGATGATGGTGGTGTAGCCGGAGGTGATCGAGCCGTCCGACGGAATCAGCACTTCAAAGCGGGTTTTGTCGATCTGGTCGCGGTAGTTCAGGCCGTTGAAGTCCCACACCACGCCGACCTGCACTTCCCCTTTCTCCAGCGATGCGATCACCGGGTTGCTCAGGCTCAGGCGGCCGGCCTTGGCCAGCTTGCCGAAGAATTCCAGGCCCGGCTTGAGGTTCTTCTCGTTGCCGCCCATGGCGTAGGTGGCCGCCAGCACGCCGCTGGCCGCCTGCGACGCAGTGCCGACGTCACCGATGGTGACCTGATAGCTGCCCTTCAGCAGATCGGCCCAGCTGTGCGGGATATCTTTCACCTGCTGTTTATTGATGATGAAGGCGATGGTGCCGGTGTAAGCCAGCGCCCAGTGGCCGTCTTTGTCTTTCGCCCAGTCCGGCACCTGATCCCAGGTGGAGGGTTTGTACGGCTGCGTTACGCCCTTCTGCACCGCCACCGGGCCGAAGGCCGCGCCGACGTCACCGATGTCCGCCGTGGCGTTGTTCTTTTCCGCATCGAATTTGGCGATCTCCTGTGCGGAGCTCATGTCGGTATCGACATGCTTCAGGCCGTATTTGCTCAACAGATCTTGCCAGGTGCCTTTCCAGTTGGCCCAGCTGTCCGGCATGCCGACGCTGTTGACTTCGCCTTCTTTTTTAGCGGCCTGCTCCAGCGCCGCCAGATCGGTATCCGCGGCCCAGCTCATCTGGCTGGATAACACGATGGCACTGGTTAACACAGAAGCGCACAAACGTTTCATAACTGATGCTCCAGGTGGTAGTGTGGGGATGGCTGGACTAGTCCAGCAAGGACCAAACCAATCTAACGGACGAATGTGATAATTATATGTCAGCTTAAAAAAGCGACAGTTTTATCACCCATTGCAACGGCGAAAACGCGACGCTGGTCTACCTTAAGGGAGGCCAAACGCACTGAAACGGGACACCCGCTGTATGAGTGAAGCACCGACGACCGTAGCGACCATCTGCCAAACGCTGAACGCCCGCATCACCGCAGGCGAGTTTGCCGTGGGCGGCAAGCTGCCCTCCGAACGCGCCCTGAGCGAACAGTTCGCCACGACCCGCATTACCTTGCAGGAGGCGCTCGGTCAGCTGGAGGCGCAGGGCGTCATCTACCGCCAGGTGCGGCGCGGCTGGTTCATCTCGCCCCCGCGTCTTATCTACAACCCGCTGCAGCGCAGCCATTTTCACGCCATGGCGCAGCAGCAGGGGCGCGCCGCCCATACCGAGGCGATCGACAGCGCGCTAGTCACGCTCGACGCGCCGCTGGCCGGCCGCCTGGCGCTACCCCCCGGCGCCGAGGCCTATCGCATTCGCCGGCTGCGCTATATCGACGGGCGCGCGGTGCTGTACTGCGAGCACTACCTCAACCCGGCCTATTTCCCCGGCATTCTGGAGGAAGACCTGACCCAGTCGCTGACCGCGCTGTACGCCGCGCGCTACGGCATCCACTACGGGCGGGTGCGTTTCGACATGCTGCCCACCCTGCTGCCGCAGCAAGCCGCCGCCATGCTGAAGGTGACCTACGGCAGCCCGGCGCTGTTCATTACGCGGGTGAATCGCGATCAGCACGACCGGGTGATCGATTGCGACCTGGAGTATTGGCGTTACGATGCGCTGCACATCGACGTGGAAGCGCAGTAATGACAAGGGCGCATCGCTGCGCCCTTAAAAGAGGAAATCAGTCGGCGTCGTAGCCGAGGTTAGGCGCCAGCCAGCGTTCGACCTCGCTCACGCTCATCCCTTTACGCGCCGCGTAGTCTTCCACCTGATCGCGCTGGATCTGCGCCACCGCAAAGTACTTGCTCTCAGGATGGCTGAAGTACCAGCCGGACACCGCCGCACCCGGCCACATGGCGAAGGACTCCGTCAGTTCCATGCCGGTGTGGCGGTTGACGTCCAGCAGCTGCCAGATGGTCGCTTTTTCGGTGTGTTCCGGGCAGGCCGGGTAGCCCGGCGCCGGCCGGATACCCTGATAGTTTTCGCGGATCAGTTCCTCGTTGCTCAGGCTCTCGTCGGCGGCATAGCCCCAGTGCAGCTTGCGCACCTGCTCGTGCAGGTATTCGGCGAAGGCCTCCGCCAAGCGATCCGCCAGCGCCTTGACCATGATTTTGTTGTAATCGTCGTGCTGCGCGTCGTAGGCCGCCGCCAGCGCGTCCTCCTCCAGCCCGCCGGTCACCGCGAAGGCGCCGAAGTAGTCGGCCTTGCCGCTGCTTTTCGGCGCCACAAAGTCCGCCAGGCAGTAGTTCGGGAAGTCGGTTTTTTCCGTCTGCTGACGCAGATGGCGGCTCACCGCCAGCACCTCGTCACGCCGTTCGTCGCGATATACCTCCACGTCGTCGCCGACGCGGTTGGCCGGGAACAGGCCGTAAACGCCCCGCGGGTTGAGGCTGCGCTCGGCAGCCAGCCGATCCAGCATCTGATTGGCGTCGTGGAACAGGCGCTTGGCCTCTTCCCCCACCACCTCGTCTTCCAGGATGCGCGGGTATTTGCCCGCCAGCGACCAGGTCATGAAGAACGGCGTCCAGTCGATATAGTGGCGCAGCGTCTCGATGCCGGCCGCCACCGGGAACACACCGAGCTGCCGCGGCGCCGGCGGCTGATAATCGGCCCAGTCCAGCGCCATGGCGTTGGCGCGCGCCTTCTGCAAATCGACCGGCGGCGTGCGCGGTTTTTTGCGCGCGTGCTGAATGCGCACCGTTTCATACTCTTTGCGGGTGCGTGCCACAAACTCGTCGCGCTGGGTGGCGGACAGCAGCGCCGACACCACGCCCACGGTGCGCGAGGCGTTTTGCACGTAGGTGGTCGGGCCGCTGTAGTTCTGCTCGATTTTCACCGCGGTGTGCGCCTTGGAGGTGGTGGCGCCGCCGATCAGCAGCGGCAACCTAAAGCCCTGGCGCTCCATCTCTTTCGCCACGTTGACCATCTCGTCGAGCGACGGCGTGATCAGCCCCGACAGGCCGATGATGTCCACGTTCTCCTCGCGCGCGGTGCGCAGGATTTTCTCCGTCGGCACCATCACGCCCAGATCGACGATTTCATAGTTGTTGCACTGCAGCACCACGCCGACGATGTTCTTGCCGATGTCATGCACGTCGCCCTTCACCGTCGCCAACAGGATTTTCCCCGCAGAGGTGCCCTGCTGCTTGCTGGCCTCAATGTACGGTTCCAGATAGGCCACCGCCTGCTTCATCACGCGGGCGGATTTCACCACCTGCGGCAGGAACATCTTGCCCTCGCCGAACAGATCGCCAACCACGTTCATCCCCGCCATCAGCGGCCCTTCGATCACTTCGATCGGGCGTTCGGCCTGCTGCCGCGTTTCTTCGGTGTCCAGCTCGATAAACTCGGTGATGCCCTTCACCAGCGAATACTCGAGCCGTTTCTCCACCGGCCAGCCGCGCCACTCCGCCTGCTGTACCGCCGCTTCGCCGTCTTTGCTGCCGCGGTACTTTTCCGCCAGCTCCAGCAGGCGTTCGGTGCCGTCTTCGCGACGGTTGAGGATCACGTCCTCTACCGCCTCGCGCAGCTCGGTAGGCAGATCGTCATAAATCGCCAGCTGCCCGGCGTTGACGATGCCCATGTCCATGCCGTTGCGAATGGCGTGATACAGGAACACCGCGTGGATCGCTTCACGCACCGGATCGTTGCCACGGAACGAGAACGACACGTTGGACACCCCGCCGGAGATCATCGCGTGCGGCAGGTGGGTTTTGATATCGGCGCAGGCTTCGATAAAGTCGACGGCGTAGTTGTTGTGCTCTTCAATGCCCGTAGCGACAGCGAAAATGTTCGGGTCGAAAATGATGTCTTCCGGCGGGAAGCCGACGCGCTCGGTCAAAATTTTATAGGCGCGGCGGCAGATCTCGAACTTGCGCTCGCGGGTGTCCGCCTGCCCCACTTCGTCGAACGCCATCACTACCACCGCGGCACCGTAGCGGCGCACCAGTTTGGCGTGATGGATAAAGGCCTCTTCGCCCTCCTTCATCGAGATCGAGTTGACGATGCCCTTGCCCTGAATGCACTTCAGGCCTTTCTCGATAACGGACCACTTGGAGGAGTCGATCATGATCGGCACCCGGGCGATATCCGGCTCGCCGGCGATCAGGTTAAGGAAGCGCACCATCGCCGCTTCGGCGTCGAGCATCCCCTCGTCCATGTTGATGTCGATGATCTGCGCGCCGCTCTCAACCTGCTGACGCGCCACGTCGAGCGCCTCGTTGTATTTCTCTTCTTTGATCAGCCGCTTGAATCGCGCCGAACCGGTGACGTTGGTGCGCTCGCCGACGTTGACGAACAGGGTGTTGGCATCGATGGTCAGCGGCTCCAGGCCCGCCAGGCGGCAGGCGACCGGGATCTCCGGCAGCCGGCGCGGCGGCACGCCCTCGACCGCGTTGGCCATCGCGGCGATATGTTCCGGCGTGGTGCCGCAGCAGCCGCCGATGATATTGAGGAAGCCGGCCTGCGCCCACTCCCCGACCTGGCGCGCCATCTCGGCCGCATCCAGATCGTACTCGCCGAAGGCGTTCGGCAAACCGGCGTTCGGGTGCGCGGTGACGTAGGTCTCCGAAATGCGCGCCAGCTCGGCGACGTACTGACGCAGTTCGTCCGGGCCCAGGGCGCAGTTCAGGCCGAAGGTCAGCGGCTTAACGTGGCGCAGCGAATTGTAAAACGCTTCGGTCGTCTGGCCGGACAAGGTGCGGCCGGAGGCGTCGGTGATGGTGCCGGAAATCATGATCGGCAGTTCCACCCCCAGCGCTTCAAATTCGGTTTCCACTGCAAAAGCGGCGGCCTTGGCATTCAGGGTGTCGAAGATGGTTTCGATCATGATCAGATCGACGCCGCCCTCCACCAGCGCGCGGGTCGATTCGCGGTAAGCCGTCACCAGCTCATCGAACGAAATGTTGCGGAACGCCGGATCGTTGACGTTCGGCGAGATGGACGCAGTGCGGTTGGTCGGCCCCAGCACCCCGGCGACGTAGCGCGGTTTTTCCGGCGTGCGCGCCGTCCACTCATCGGCGCAGGCGCGCGCCAGACAGGCGGCCTGATAGTTAATCTCGGCGGACAGCGACTCCATGTGGTAGTCGGCCATGGCGATGGAGGTCGAGTTGAAAGTATTGGTCTCAAGGATATCGGCGCCCGCCTCGAGATAGGCGTAATGAATGGCGGTGATCACTTCCGGCTTGGTCAGCACCAGCAGATCGTTATTGCCTTTCAGATCGCTGCGCCAGTCGGCGAAACGCTCACCGCGAAAATCGCGCTCATCCAGGCGATAGCTCTGGATCATGGTGCCCATGCCGCCATCCAACACTAAAATGCGCTGCGCTAACTGGCGGCGCAGTTGTTCTACTCGATTCGTCACTGTAACCCCTTCCATTGCCATCCAGCCCATTGCTCAACTGCCGCAAAAACCAACGAGTCATCCTAGCACAGCTTGTAAGGACAAAGGGCCAGGCGACAATTGAGAGTTTTTCAGGTTGTGCGCCAACACCTCCGATGAGCTGGCGGCGACTTGCAATTCATCGACAAAAAACGAAAATGAATTCCATCATACGGAAAAAGGAATCTCACCCATGGCCACCCCTGCTCCCGCCAAACGCGGCAAGAAGCCCCGCGCAGCAGCCCCGGCCGCCAGTGCGGCGACCGGCCAGGTACAATCGTTGACCCGTGGCCTGAAGCTGTTGGAATACATTTCGGAAGCCCAGGGCAACGTGGCGCTGACCGATCTGGCGCAGCAGGCTGGCCTGCCGAATTCCACCACCCACCGCCTGCTCACCACCATGCAGCAGCAGGGATTCGTGCGCCAGGTCGGCGATCTCGGCCTGTGGACCATCGGCTCGCACGCCTTTGTGGTCGGCAGCAGCTTCCTGCAAAGCCGCAACCTGCTGGCGATGGTACATCCGACGCTGCGGCGCCTGATGGAAGAGTCCGGCGAAACCGTCAACCTGGCGGTGCTGGATACCAGCGAGTACCAGGCAATCATCATCGATCAGGTGCAGTGTACGGCGCTGATGCGCATGTCGGCGCCGATCGGCGGTAAACTGCCGATGCACGCCTCCGGCGCCGGCAAGGCGTTCCTCGCCACCCTGCCGGACGATCAGGTGACCAAACTGCTGCACAAGAAAGGCATGCATACCTACACGCCGCACACCCTGACGCCGCACAACCTGAAAGAGGGGCTGGCGCAGATCCGCAAACAGGGCTTCTCCTTTGACGACGAAGAGCACGCGCTCGGCCTGCGCTGCGTGGCGGCCTGTATCTTCGACGAGCACCGTGAAGCCTTCGCCGCCATCTCCATCTCCGGCCCGGTGTCGCGCATCACCGACGATCGCGTGATCGAACTGGGGGCGCTGGTGATCCACGCGGCGAAAGAGATCAGCCTGGCCTACGGCGGCGTGCGCTGATCCTACCCCTCCGAGGGCGCCCCTGCGCGCCCTCTCTCCCGATTCCTTGCTCTGTTGTCAGCATGTAACAGGCTATCGGCATCCTGTTTAGCACACGGGAAAAAAGCTTGAAGCCGATCACAGTTAACGATCCTCACGGCGAAAGCCCATTGCAACCGCTCACACTTCCTTCGACAATGTTACCGATAACATGTTACCGGTAACAATCAAGCTGAACGAAGGTAACGTCACCCGGTGTTTTGGAGCCAAGCCATGACCAACAATCAAAATCGCATTTACGTCGTTATGGGCGTTTCCGGCAGCGGCAAGTCTGCCGTCGCCGCCGCCGCGGCCCGCCAACTCTCCGCCGGCTTCCTCGACGGCGACTTCCTGCATCCGCGCAGCAACATCCTGAAGATGGCCGCCGGCGACGCGTTGAACGACGACGATCGCGCCCCATGGCTGGCCGCGCTCAACGATGCCGCCTTTGCCATGCAGCGCACCAACAACGTGTCGATCATCGTCTGCTCGGCGCTGAAAAAGCAGTATCGCGACCGCCTGCGCGCCGGCAACGGCAACCTGTCGTTTATCTACCTGCACGGCGAGTTCCCGGTGATCGAATCCCGCCTGGCGGCGCGTAACGGCCACTTCTTCAAACCGCAGATGCTGGTCACCCAGTTCGCCGCGCTGGAGCAACCGGGCGCCGACGAAAGCGACGTGATGGCGATCGACATCAACCAACCGCTGGACGCGGTGATCGCCGATACCGTGCGCCATATCCAGAGCTTCCTGCCGCAGGACGTGTGCGCGTGAGTACCGTTACGCTGGTCGGTACCGCAGTCGGCTCGGTTTTACTGCTGTTATTCCTGGTGATGAAGGCGCGCATGCACGCCTTCGTCGCGCTGATGCTGGTGTCCATCGCCGCCGGCATTTTCTCCGGCATGCCGCTGGACCATATCGCCGACACCATGCAAAAAGGCATGGGCGACACGCTGGGCTTTCTGGCGATCGTGGTGGCGCTGGGGGCGATGTTCGGCAAGATCCTGCATGAGGTCGGCGCGCTGGATCAAATTGCGGCGCAATTGCTGAAACGATTCGGACAAAGCAAGGCGCACTATGCGCTCGGCATCGCCGGCCTGATCTGCGCGCTGCCGCTGTTCTTCGACGTGGCGGTGGTGCTGCTGATCGGCATCGTGTTCGCCGTGGCGCGCCGCACCGACGGCAATATCGTCAAGCTGGCGATCCCGCTGTTCGCCGGCGTGGCCGCCGCCGCCTCCTTCCTGCTGCCGGGGCCGGTGCCGATGCTGCTGGCTTCGCAGATGAAGGCCGACTTCGGCTGGATGATCGCCATCGGCCTGGTGGCGGCGGTGATCGGCATGCTGATCGCCGGCCCGCTGTATGGCAGCTTTATCAGCCGTTTCGTCAACTGGCCAATGCCGCCGGAAGAGAACGAGCCGACGCTGACCAAGGGCAATCTGCCGTCATTCGGCTTCAGCCTGGCGCTGGTGCTGTGCCCGCTGGTGCTGGTCGGCATGAAAACCATCGGCGCGCGGCTGGTCACTCCGGGTTCACAGCTGCAGCAGTGGCTGGAGTTTATCGGCCACCCGTTCACCGCCATCCTGCTGGCCTGCCTGATCGTGATTTACGGCCTGGCGAAACCGCGCGGCATGAGCAACGAACAGACGCTGGCCATCTGCTCCGCCGCGGTGCAACCGGCCGGGATCATCCTGCTGATGACCGGCGCCGGCGGGGTGTTCAAACAGATCCTGGTGGATTCCGGCGTAGGGCCGGCGCTGGGTGACGCCATGATCGGCGCCGGCCTGCCGATCGCCGTGGCCGCCTTTGCGCTCTCCGCCATGGTGCGGGTGATTCAGGGCTCGGCCACCGTAGCCTGCCTGACCACCGTCGGCCTGGTACTGCCGGTCACCAGCCAGCTCGGATTGAACGGCGGGCAGCTGGCCGCGCTGGCTATCTGCATCGCCGGCGGCTCCATCGTGCTGAGCCACGTCAACGACGCCGGTTTCTGGCTGTTCGGCAAATTCACCGGCGCCAACGAACTGCAAACGCTGAAAACCTGGACGGTGATGGAAACGATTCTGGGCAGCGTCGGCGGCGCTATCGGCATGATGGCATTCACGATGTTTTAAATCCCAAATCGCCCCCGGCCTTGCACACCAGGGCTGCAAATTACCACCGGGGGCACCGCCACAGGCGGCGACTATAACAACAGCAATGTGAGGAAGGCATGATTAACCCAACCTTGTCCCGTGTCACACAGCGCATCACCCACCGTTCCCAGGCCAGCCGTGCCGCCTATCTGGCGCGTATCGAAGCGGCCCGTTCCCAAACCGTCCACCGCGCGCAGCTGGCCTGCGGCAACCTGGCCCACGGCTTCGCCGCCTGTCAGCCCGATGACAAGACGGCGCTGAAAAACATGGTGCGCAGCGATATTGCCATCATCACCGCCTACAACGACATGCTGTCGGCCCACCAGCCGTACGAACACTACCCGCAGCGGCTGAAACAGGCGCTGCAGGCGGTGGGCGCCGTCGGCCAGGTGGCCGGCGGCGTGCCGGCGATGTGCGACGGCGTGACGCAGGGGCAGGACGGCATGGAGCTGTCGCTGATGAGCCGTGACGTGATCGCCATGTCGGCCGCCGTCGGCCTGTCGCACAACATGTTCGACGGCGCGCTGTTCCTCGGCATCTGCGACAAGATCGTGCCCGGGCTGGTGATGGCCGCCCTCTCCTTCGGCCACCTGCCCGCGCTGTTCGTGCCGGCCGGCCCGATGAGCAGCGGTTTACCCAACAAGGAAAAGGTACGCGTGCGCCAGCTGTACGCCGAGGGCAAAGCCGACCGCCTGGCGCTGCTGGAAGCCGAGGCCGCGTCCTATCACGGCATCGGCACCTGCACCTTCTACGGCACCGCCAACACCAACCAGATGGTGATGGAAGTGATGGGCCTGCACCTGCCGGGCGCCTCTTTCGTACATCCGGACACGCCGCTGCGCGACGCGCTGAACGACGCCGCCGCGCGCCAGGTGACGCGACTGACCGACACCGCCGGCAACTACCTGCCGATCGGCCGCCTGGTGGACGAGAAAGTGGTGGTAAACGGCATCGTCTCGCTGCTGGCCACCGGCGGCTCCACCAACCTGACCATGCATCTGGTGGCGATGGCGCGCGCAGCAGGCATCATCATTACCTGGGACGATTTCTCGGAGCTGTCGGAGGCGGTGCCGCTGCTGTGCCGCATCTATCCGAACGGCCCGGCCGACATCAACCAGTTCCAGGCCGCCGGCGGCGTGCCGCTGGTGGTGCGCGAGCTGCTGCAACATGGGCTGCTGCACGAAGACGTGCACACCGTGGCCGGTTTCGGCCTGCACCGCTACACTCAGGAACCCTGGCTGGATAATGGCCAGCTGGTGTGGCGTGAAGGCGTGGCCGGTTCGCTCGACGCCAGCGTGATCGCCAGCGTCGCTCAGCCGTTTGAGCATCACGGCGGCACCAAAGTGATGGCCGGCAATCTGGGCCGTGCGGTGATGAAAACCTCGGCGGTGCCCGCCGACAACCAGATTATCGAAGCGCCGGCGGTGGTGTTCGACAGCCAGCACGACATCGTGCCGGCGTTCGAAGCCGGCAAGCTGGATCGCGATTGCGTGGTGGTGGTGCGCTTCCAGGGGCCACAGGCCAACGGCATGCCGGAGCTGCACAAGCTGATGCCGCCGCTGGGCGTGCTGATGGATCGCGGCTTCAAAGTGGCGCTGGTGACCGACGGCCGCCTGTCCGGCGCCTCCGGCAAGGTGCCTTCCGCCATCCACGTCACCCCGGAAGCCTATACCGGCGGCCTGCTGGCGAAAGTGCGCGACGGCGATCCGATCCGCGTCAACGGCCGCAGCGGCGAGCTGCAGGTGCTGGTCGACGCCGACGAACTGGCCCAGCGCGCGCCATGCCAACCCGATCTGAGCGCAGAACACATCGGCTGCGGCCGCGAGCTGTTCGGCGCGCTGCGCAGCCAGCTGTCCGGCGCCGAGCAGGGCGCCTGCTGCATCAAATTTTAATCGATAGCCTGGCCGCATCGCCGCCTGGCGGCGGCCACAGAGGAGAACGTCATCATGAACCAATGGAAAACAAGCGCCGAGCAGATCCTGACGGCGGGGCCGGTGGTGCCGGTCATCGTGATCAACAAGCTGGAACATGCGGTACCGCTGGCGAAAGCGCTGGTCGCCGGCGGCGTGCGGGTGTTGGAAGTGACGCTGCGCACCGCCTGCGCCATGGACGCCATTCGCGCCATCGCCCAAGAAGTGCCGGAAGCGATCATCGGCGCCGGTACCGTGATCAATCCCCAGCAGCTGCGTGAAGTGACCGAGGCCGGTGCGCAGTTCGCCATCAGCCCGGGGCTGACCGACGAGCTGCTCAAGGCGGCCACCGCCGGGTCCATTCCGCTTATTCCGGGCATCAGCACCGTTTCCGAGCTGATGCTGGGCATGGATTACGGCCTGCGCGAGTTTAAATTCTTCCCGGCGGAAGCCAACGGCGGCGTAAAAGCGCTGCAGGCGATCGGCGGCCCGTTCCCGCAGGTGCGCTTCTGCCCGACCGGCGGCATCTCACCGGACAATTACCGCAGCTATCTGGCGCTGAAAAGCGTGCTGTGCATCGGCGGCTCCTGGCTGGTGCCGGCGGACGCGCTGGAAAGCGGCGACTACGCCCGCATCACCGAACTGGCGCGCGCCGCCGTCGCGGGCGCCCAGGCCTGATTTACATCGCAGCGGTGGCGGCCGGCAGCGCCGCCCCGCAGCGCTGGCTGAACCGCTGCTTCTTGCGGTAAGCGAACACGTCTTCCACGTGCCCCTCGCGGATGCGCTGCTGCAACCCGCGCCAATACTCAGCGGTAAACAGATCGCTGTGCAACTCCTCAAACACCTGCCGAATGCGCCGATCGCCGCACAGGAAGTGGCGGAACTCCTCCGGGAACACGTCGTTGGGCGCGATGCTGTACCACGGCTCACTGGCCAGCTCGTCCTCCGGATAACGCGGCGGCGGAATGTCGCGGAAGTTAACCTCGGTCATGTAGCAAATTTCGTCGTAGTCGTAGAACACCACCCGCCCGTGGCGCGTCACACCAAAGTTCTTGAACAGCATGTCGCCGGGGAAGATATTGGCGGCGGCAAGCTGCTTGATGGCATTGCCGTACTCTTCGATCGCATCGCGCATCTGCTGATCGTTGGCCTGCTCCAGATACAGGTTCAGCGGCGTCATGCGCCGTTCCATATACAGGTGCTTGATCACGATGCGATCGCCGAGATCTTCCAGTTTGCCCGGCACTTCGCGCTGCAGTTCCGCCAACAGCGCCGGACTGAGGCGCGCCTTGTCGACGACGAAATTCTCGTACTCCTGGGTATCCGCCATGCGCCCGACGCGATCGTGCTCTTTCACCAGCTGATAGCAGGCCATCACCTGCGCCTGCGTCACCTCTTTTTGCGGGGCGAACTCGTCCTTGATCACTTTGAATACCCGGTCGAAAGACGGCAAGGTGAACACCAGCATCACCATGCCCTTCACCCCCGGCGCGATGATAAATTGCTCCTGCGACTGCGCCATAAAGGTCAGGTATTCGCGATAGCATTCGGTTTTGCCATGCTTCTGGCAGCCGATCGCCATGTACAGCTCGGCGGTGGTTTTGCCCGGCAGGATCTCACGCAGCCACTCCACCATCGCCGCCGGCAGCGGCGCGTAGACCATGAAATAAGAACGGGCGAAGCCGAAGACGATGCTGGCCTCAGCCTTACCGGTCAGGCAGGCGTCGATAAACAGCGCGCCCGATTCGCTGTGGTGGATAGGCAGCAAGAACGGATAAACGCCGTCGGCCAGGCGCAGCTTGCCGACCAGCCAGGCGGCCTTGTTGCGGTAGAACAGTTCGTTGGCGATCTGGAAGGTTGCACCCGCCAGCTGCTGTGCGCTGAAGGCGCGTTGCAGCGCCTGAGTGATGTAGCGAATATCGCGCGTCAAATCCTCCCACGGCAGACGCAGCGGCAGATCGCTCAGTACGCTGCGCAGCATCGCCGGCAGATCGCCATTGGGCGTGAAATCGCGCGCCAGCGGACGCGGGATGTCGCGAAAACGCCGCTCCGGCTGCGAACTGAAGACGAACAGCTTGTCCGGCGTCAGATCGCGGTGCTTGAACAGCCGGCAGTAGACCGAGTTAAAGAAGCTTTCGGCGATTTCGAAACGCGGATAGTCCGGTAGCAGGTCGATATAGACCGCTTTGACCCGGCTGGGGAAGTCGGCGTCGAAGTATTTCTGCCCGGTGATGCATTTGAGCTGCTCCACCACCAGGCCGACGTGATGGTCGTACAGATGGATGCGCTTTTTCATCGCCTGCTGCACCGCCGGCCAGTCCGCCTGCTCGAAGCGCTGCTGCGCGCCGGCGGTCACTTCCAGAAAGCGGCCGTACTGCGCATCGAAGCCCTGCAGGATCGTCTGTGCGATCAACAACTCCAGTTTTGCCGCCATCCTTACCCCCGCCAGAAAAAGAAGCCTGCGCATGCAGGCTCCGGGTGAAACGTCTTCAAGCTTGCCGCATCAGAACTGCTGTTCTTCCGTCGAACCGGTCAGCGCGGTGACCGAAGAGGCGCCGCCCTGAATGATGGTGGTGACCTTGTCGAAGTAGCCGGTGCCCACCTCTTGCTGGTGCGACGCGAAGGTGTAGCCGCGATCCACCGCGGCGAACTCCGCCTGCTGCACCTTCTCGACGTAGTGTTTCATGCCCTCGCCCTGCGCATAGGCGTGCGCCAGGTCGAACATGTTGAACCACATGCTGTGGATGCCCGCCAGCGTAATGAACTGATACTTGTAGCCCATGTCCGACAGCGCCTGCTGGAAGCGGGCGATGGTCTGGTCGTCGAGGTTCTTCTTCCAGTTGAACGACGGCGAGCAGTTGTAGGCCAGCAGCTTGCCCGGGTATTTGGCGTGGATGGCGTCGGCGAAGCGCTGAGCGGCATCCAGATCCGGCGTTGAGGTTTCGCACCACACCATATCCGCGTAAGGGGCGTAAGCCAGGCCGCGGCTGATCGCCTGCTCGACGCCGGCATGGGTACGGAAGAAGCCTTCCGCCGTGCGCTCGCCGGTGACGAAGGCGCTGTCATACGGATCGCAATCGGAGGTCAGCAGGTCGGCCGCATCGGCGTCGGTGCGGGCGATCACCAGCGTCGGCACGCCGAGCACGTCGGCCGCCAGGCGCGCGGCGACCAGTTTCTGGATCGCTTCTTGCGTGGGCACCAGCACTTTGCCGCCCATATGGCCGCATTTCTTCACCGCCGCCAGCTGGTCTTCAAAGTGCACCCCGGCGGCGCCGGCGGTGATCATCGCTTTCATCAGCTCGAAGGCGTTCAGCACGCCGCCGAAGCCGGCTTCCGCATCGGCGACGATCGGCAGGAAATAATCGGTGTAGCCTTTGCTGCCCGGCTCAATCTGGTTAGCCCATTGGATCTGATCGGCGCGGCGGAAGGTATTGTTGATGCGCTCGACGACCTTCGGCACCGAGTCCACCGGATACAGCGACTGGTCAGGGTACATGGCCGCCGCGCTGTTGGCGTCCGCCGCCACCTGCCAACCGGACAGGTAGATAGCCTCGACGCCGGCTTTGGCCTGCTGCAGCGCCTGGCCGCCGGTCAGCGCGCCCAGGCAGTTCACGTAGCCTTTGCGCGCCTTGCCGTTCAACAATGCCCACAGTTTGGCGGCGCCGTTTTGCGCCAGGGTGCATTCCGGGTTGACCGAACCGCGCAGGTTGATCACGTCTTCGGCGCTGTAAGGGCGGGTAATGCCGTCCCAACGGGCCGATTTCCATTCCTGTTCCAGCTGCTGGATCTGTTGAGAGCGAGAGGTAGACATAATTTTTATCCTTTCAGTCGTGTAGGGTTGATTGGGAAAACTCAGGCCAGCAGCTCATAGCCGGGCAGCGTCAGGAAATCGATTAATTCATCTTGCGTGGTGATGCGCTCCATCAGGCGCGCCGCCTCTTCGAACCGGCCGGCGTTAAAGCGCGCTTCCCCCACTTCTTCACGCACCACCAACATCTCTTCTTGCAGCATCTGGCGGAACAGCGCCTTGGTGACCGGGCGCCCGTCGCTCAGGCTCTTCTCGTGGTGGATCCACTGCCAGATTGACGTACGGGAGATTTCCGCCGTCGCCGCATCTTCCATCAAACCGTAAATCGGCACGCAACCGTTGCCGGAGATCCAGGCTTCGATGTACTGCACCGCCACGCGGATATTGGCGCGCATCCCCGCCTCGGTGCGTTCGCCGTCGCACGGTGCCAGCAGCTGTGCGGCGCTGATCGGCGCGTCTTGCTCACGCAGCACCTCCAGCTGGTTTTGGCGATCGCCCAATGCTTTGCCAAATACCTCCATCACCGTATCCGCCAGCCCCGGGTGCGCCACCCAGGTGCCGTCGTGGCCGTTGCTGGCCTCCAGCTCTTTGTCCGCCCGTACCTTATTCAACACCCAGTCATTTTTCTCGGCGTCTTTGCTCGGGATAAACGCCGCCATACCGCCCATGGCGAACGCGCCGCGCTTGTGACAGGTTTTGATCAACAGACGCGAATAGGCGCTGAGGAAAGGTTTCTCCATGGTCACCGACTGACGATCCGGCAGCACGCGATCGCCATGATTCTTCAGCGTTTTGATGTAGCTGAAGATGTAATCCCAGCGGCCGCAGTTCAGGCCGACGATGTGGTCGCGCAGGTGGTAGAGAATTTCGTCCATCTGGAACACCGCCGGCAGGGTTTCGATCAGCACGGTCGCTTTGATGGTGCCGCGCGGCAGATCGAAACGATCCTCGGTAAAGCTGAAGACATCACTCCACCAGGCCGCCTCTTCCCAGGACTGGGTTTTCGGCAGATAGAAATACGGCCCGCTGCCCTTGGCCAGCAGCTGGCGATAGTTGTGGTAGAAGTACAGCGCGAAATCGAACAGGCCGCCGGGAATGGCTTCATCACGCCACAGCACGTGTTTTTCCGGCAAATGCAGGCCGCGCACGCGAGCGATCAATACCGCCGGGTTCGGTTTCAGCTGGTAGATTTTGCCTGCTTCATTGGTGTAGGAAATGGTGCCGTTAACCGCATCGTGCAGGTTAATTTGGCCGTCGATGACTTTGTCCCAGCTTGGCGCCAGCGAGTCTTCGAAGTCCGCCATGAATACTTTTACGTTGGCATTAAGCGCATTGATCACCATCTTGCGCTCAACCGGCCCGGTGATCTCGACCCGGCGGTCACGCAAATCTTGTGGAATGCCGCGGATCTGCCAGTCACCTTCACGAATGGAAGTGGTTTCCGAAATAAATCCCGGCAGTTCGCCGCGATCGATATTTTGCTGCCAGCGGACACGCGCCGCCAGCAGCTCGTTGCGCCGCGGCGTGAATTTCCCCACCAGTTCCGCCAGGAATTCAACCGCTTCATCGGTCAACACCTGGCGCTCCGCTGCGGCGAAACCCTGCGTAAACCTTAACTCCGTGCCTGCTATCTGTTGTGTCATGACCTTGCTCCTTCCCATCGTTGCGCTCGCGCGACCGGCGCATTTTCATCAGAAATCACTGTGGATCAGGGTGGATGAAACGATCCTCAACTGGTCAGATCTCATCCCGATAGCTCTAAGAATACTCAACAAAAAATAAAAATCAAAAACCATTTCCATTTTATTATTAAATATTTTATTAACACTTTATTATCAATTGGTTAGATAAAATAACAATAATGACAGGTAAGGAAACTGGTTCCAGTAATTTAATAAAGACACACTAACGCCTTGTCAGGAAATGGTTATTTGGATCAAAGGACGGATAAAAAGAGGATCGTGCAGAGGATCAACGGCGCGGCGGCCTCGATTCAGCCGCCGGCAGACAGAAAAGATCAGTCGAGAGTCGGATTCATATGGCGCAGATCGTAAGGTGTGATCTGGTAGACGTAATAGTTGAGCCAGTTGGAAAACAGGAGGTGGCCATGGCTGCGCCAGGTGGCTTTCGGTGTCAGTGCGGGGTTGTCATCGGGGAAATAGTTGAGCGGTACGGCAGGATCGAGTCCGGCATCATTGTCCCGACAATACTCCCCCGCCAGAGTCAACGTATCGTATTCCGGATGGCCGGTGACGAATGCCAGGCGCTTATCTCTGCTGGCGAACAGGTAGGCGCCAGCCAGCTCGGATTCGGCCAGAATATCCAGGTCGGTATATTGGCGAATCACCTCGGTCGGGAAATCGGCATAACGTGAATGTGGCGCCAGAAAGCTTTCGTCGAAGCCTCGCGTCAGCAACGCATGCTGCTGCAGCGTCTGGTGTGGGTAAACGCCGGAGAGCTTCACCTCGCGCGTCATCTTGGGAATGCCGTACAGGATGTTCAACGCCGCCTGTACCGCCCAGCACACGAACAGCGTGGAGGTAACGTGGTGCTTGGCCCAGTCGATCACGCGTTCGATCTGCGGCCAGTAGGCAACATCGCAGAAATCGACCAGCCCCAGCGGCGCGCCGGTGACGATCAAACCGTCGAAGTTCTCGTTCTGGATATCCTCGAAGTCACAATAGAAGTTGTTCAGATGCTCGGCCGGCGTGTTCTTCGATTCGCGGCTGTCGATACGCAGCAGCTGGATATCAATCTGCAGCGGCGAGTTGGACAGCAGGCGCAAAAACTGGTTTTCCGTTTCGATCTTCTTTGGCATCAGGTTGAGGATCAGCACTTTCAGCGGCCTGATTTCCTGTGTTTTTGCCCGCGAGGATGTCATCACGAAGACATTCTCACCGCGCAAGAAATTGACCGCAGGTAACTCATCAGGAACACGAATCGGCATTGCTTAACCCTCACACATCCATTTATACGTTTAGACTTCTAGATGCCCGAAGATAGCGTTTTTTTCCGTCGATGTCGAGCATTCGGCGGAAAGGTGAAAATGTTTCATTGCGCGCTCTGCGCCAAGGTATGAGGAGCGGGAGTAAAGGAACTGAAAAGCAAAAAGGCCACGCTCGTGCAGAACGCCAGATAACAGACAAAACAAAAAGCCCCATGCTTTCGCATGAGGCTTGTTGTTTTATTTGATGCCTGGCAGTGTCCTACTCTCGCATGGGGAGACCCCACACTACCATCGGCGCTACGGCGTTTCACTTCTGAGTTCGGCATGGGGTCAGGTGGGACCACCGCGCTATTGCCGCCAAGCAAATTCTTTTTTCTGCCGAACTTCTAAACCCACTTTAAATAAAGTGGTGCTGATACCCAGAGTCGAACTGGGGACCTCACCCTTACCAAGGGTGCGCTCTACCAACTGAGCCATATCAGCACGCTTAATTTGATGCCTGGCAGTGTCCTACTCTCGCATGGGGAGACCCCACACTACCATCGGCGCTACGGCGTTTCACTTCTGAGTTCGGCATGGGGTCAGGTGGGACCACCGCGCTATTGCCGCCAAGCAAATTCTTTTTTCTGCCGAACTTCTAAACCCACTTTAAATAAAGTGGTGCTGATACCCAGAGTCGAACTGGGGACCTCACCCTTACCAAGGGTGCGCTCTACCAACTGAGCCATATCAGCACGCTTAATTTGATGCCTGGCAGTGTCCTACTCTCGCATGGGGAGACCCCACACTACCATCGGCGCTACGGCGTTTCACTTCTGAGTTCGGCATGGGGTCAGGTGGGACCACCGCGCTATTGCCGCCAGGCAAATTC
>NZ_JBZXDO010000021.1:0-92105 GCF_058725505.1 Serratia sp. A07 | reverse complement strand
CCGTTGCCGTGGGAGTGGTACAACGACAGGGACGTGCGCACTATCGTTGAGCTTGGCCGCGTAGTTGGCTTTGATCCTAAGCGTGATATGCCGTTTGACGGCGAGCGCCACAACGCCTTAGCCGATGCTATCCACCAGGCGAAGTATGTTTCCGCAATTTATCAGCGCCTATTCTCAGCAGCAGAATAACCCACCAGCATTCCCGAGGTAACTATGCAAGATATCAACCTGATCCCTGAAAAGGAGGTCATGGCGAAGCTTGGCATTTCGTCACGATCGACCATGTACACCTACCAGAACAAACACTGTTTCCCTAAGCCGGTTCGCACTCACCCAAAAGCATATTTAGAGAGTGCGGTTAATCAGTGGATACTCAACGGCGGAATCAACCAGAAAGCTGCTTCTTAACATGCCAGAAAAGCTTATCGGCATGTATCTCATACCCTTCCTTTTGCCCTTCTATCCAATCGTGCTTGTTGTAGACGGCCATCACCCCACCCAGCTCATGCCCCAGCATTCTTTCAGTAATGTGTGGGGCTACTCCCTCCTCTGATAGGCGTGTCACCAACGTCCGCCGGAAATCGTGCGCACGCCAATACCCAATATCCAAACCTTCCCGAATGCGTTTTATGTAACGATTGGCCGCAGAGATCGTTAGAGGTTCCGTGATCAGATTCCCAGGGAAAAGAACCTTGTCATACGTCAGCATTGCCTTTTCCAGCAACGGCTCAATTTGCTTGAAGATCGGACGCCGGATTTCCTTTCCTGTTTTGCTGTGCTCTTTTGGTACAGTCCAGAGCATTTCCCTTAGATCAAACTCATGACGCTCAGATAACCTCAACTCGGACAACCGCGCTCCCCAGAGCATGAGCATTTGGTGCAAAAGCTTATTTGAAGTTGACGCCCTGCTGCGCTCTATTGCGATCCAAATTTCTGCCAGCTCAAAGTAAGTAAGAATTCTATCCCCGGTTTCAGAACGGCTCCCTACGTCACGAGGCTCAACCTTCATTACTGAGCAATCGGGTATAAAATGCCGACGGATACACCACCCCATCGCTGATCGCAACTGGACAAGTAGTTGACGCGCCCGCCTGCTGTTTTCCCTTTCCTCGTGAGTAAACAAATCAACCCATTGCTTAACGGTAATCTCTGCTACTGGACGCCCTTCAAAAGCATCACTTAAACGTTTAATGACAGTCGATTTATACAGCTCTCTACTGTTCTCACGAAGCGAGACATCAACGTAGCTTTCCTTCCAATAATTCAAACAGTCCTTCACTGTTGCCCTGTTGCCGATATCTCCGCTTTTATCAAAATACTGGCGCGGGTCTATCCCTCGGTCATAGAGGGTGCGCAGCTCTGATGTGATTGCACGAGCCTCTTTCAAAGCGACGGCAGGATACCTGCCAATCCCTAATCGTTGGGCTTTGCCATGCCACCGGTATCGAAACTGAAAGTTGATCACCCCTTTGGGCGAAATGCGGGCGCTAAGCCCATCGGTATCGGACACTTCAGGACTTCCCGAATATGGTTTACCATGTAGTGAGCGCAGTTTTGTATCGCTGAGAGCCATAATAATTTTTTGTACGCAGTTGATTTAAGGTTATGTACCAAACCTGTACACAATAGCACATGGACGAAGGCAAACAAGTGAATACAATCTTATGCAAGAATGGACAAACAAGGCAGTTAAAGCGCTAAAAAATACTTTTTAATCGGTACGTTAAACAACATACGCGGACAAACCCCGACAGTGAAAGACAACGATAGACAGAATACTTTCTACATTCACGATTACGAAACCTTCGGCAAAAGCCCGTCGCTGGATCGCCCGGCGCAGTTCGCCGGCGTGCGCACCGATATGGATTTCAACATTATCGAAGAGCCGCTGGTCATCTACTGCGCCCCGGCCGACGACTACCTGCCGGAACCCGAGGCGGTGATGATCACCGGCATCACGCCGCAGGTGGCGCGCGCCAAAGGCGTTAACGAGGCCGAGTTCACCCGCCAAATCCATCAGGCCTTCAGCGTGGCCGGCACCTGCATTCTCGGTTACAACAACATCCGCTTCGATGACGAAGTGAGCCGCAATATCTTCTATCGCAATTTCTACGATCCCTATGCCTACAGTTGGCAAAACGGCAACTCGCGCTGGGATCTGCTGGATGTGATGCGCGCCTGCTATGCCCTGCGCCCCGACGGCATCGTCTGGCCGGAAAACGAAGACGGCTTCCCCAGCTTCCGCCTCGAACACCTGACGCGCGCCAACGGCGTCGAGCACACGCAGGCTCACGACGCGATGTCGGACGTTTACGCCACCATCGCCATGGCCAAACTGGTCAAGCAGGCGCAGCCCCGGCTGTTCGATTTCCTGCTGCAGCACCGCAACAAGCACAAGCTGAACGCCCTGATCGACGTCGCCGAAATGACGCCGCTGGTGCATGTCTCCGGCATGTTCGGCGCAGCACGCGGCAACACCAGCTGGGTGTCGCCGTTGGCCTGGCACCCGGACAACAAGAACGCGGTGATCATGTGCGATCTCGCCGGCGATATGACGCCGCTGCTGACGCTGAGCGCCGAGCAGCTGCGTGAACGCCTGTATACCCGCCGCGACGACCTGGCGCCGGATCAGGCGCCGGTGCCGATCAAGCTGGTGCACATCAACAAATGCCCGGTGCTGGCGCCGGCCAAAACCCTGCTGCCGGAGAACGCCGAGCGGCTGAGCATCGATCGCCAGGCCTGCCTGCAGAACCTGCAGCTGCTGAAACAGCACCCGGAAGTGCGCGAGAAAGTGGTGGCGCTGTTCGCCGAAGCCGAGCCGTTCAAAGGCTCCGACGACGTCGACGCCCGGTTGTACGACGGTTTCTTCAGCGACGCCGACAAGGCGGCAATGAGGATTATTCAGCAGACCAAGCCGCAAAACCTGCCGGCGTTGGATCTGGCCTTCAGCGACGGCCGCATGAAAGAGCTGCTGTTCCGCTTCCGCGCGCGCAACTACCCGAATACTCTGGACGATGCCGAGCAGCGCCGCTGGCTGCAGCACCGCCAGGAAGCGTTGAGCGCGGAGCGCGTGCAGAGTTACCTGCTGCAGCTCGAATCGCTGTATAACCTGCACGAAGGCGACAAAGAGAAAACCGCCCTGCTGAAAGCGCTGTTCGATTACGGCAAAGAATTGGTGGGGTAAAACCCGCTGCAAGCAGAAAAGGAAAAGGCCGCGAATGCGGCCTTTTTGATGGCAGAGGAGACGGCTCGCGCTTAGGCGGCGTCTTCGCTCGCTTGCGGCACCGGCAAACGGAAGCTGCGGGTGACGAAGGCCAGGTAGATCAGGCCGATAGCCGCCCAGACCAGGCCCAGCGTCATCGAGCTGGCTTCCAGGTTGACCCACAGCGCGCCGACGGTCAGTGCGCCCATCACCGGCAGGATCAGGTAGTTGAACGTGTCCTTCACGGTGCGGTTCATCTTGTCGCGGATATAGAACTGCGAGATCACCGACAGGTTGACGAAGGTGAAGGCCACCAGCGCACCGAAGTTGATCAGCGCGGTCGCGGTCACCAGGTCAAACGATACCGCGGACAGCGCGATGGCGCCCACCAGCAGCACGTTCAGCGCCGGGGTACGCCACTTCGGATGCACATAGCCGAAGAAGCGAGTCGGGAACACGCCGTCGCGGCCCATCACGTACATCAGACGCGAAACGCCCGCATGTGCCGCCATGCCAGACGCCAATACCGTCACGCAGGAGAACACCAGGATCACCGACTGGAAGAACTTGCCCGCCACGTACAGCATGATTTCAGGCTGCGACGCGTCAGGATCCTTGAAGCGCGAGATGTCCGGGAAGTACAGCTGCACGAAGTAAGACACCACGATAAAGATGATGCCGCCGATCAGCGCCGTCAGGAAGATGGCTTTCGGGATCACTTTCTCTGCGTCTTTGGTCTCTTCAGACAGCGAGCTGATGCCGTCGAAGCCCAGGAACGAGAAGCACAGGATGGTCGCGCCGGTAATCATCGGCACCACGTGGGCGTTATCGGACCAGAACGGACGGCTGCTGACCAGCGTACCGGCGCCTTCGCCGTGGTAAATGCCGTTGATCACCAGGCCGAGGAACACGATCATGATCGCCACCTGCACCACCACGATGATGGAGTTCAGGTTAGCCACCAGCTTGATGCCGCGCAGGTTGAAAATCGTCATCAAGCCGACCAGCACCGCCACGAAGATCCAGGACGGGACGCCCGGGAAAATCGCTTCCAGGTAAATCTTGGCCAGCAAGATGTTGATCATCGGCATGAACAGGTAGTCCAGCAGCGATGACCAGCCCACCATAAAGCCGACGTGCGGGCTGATGGCTTTCTGGGCGTAAGTGTAGGCAGAACCGGCGGAAGGGAACTTCTTCACCAGCTTGCCGTAGCTCAGGGCGGTAAACAGGATCGCCAGCAGAGCGAAGGCGTACGCAGTCGCGACGTGACCATCGGTCAGGCCGGATACGATGCCGAAGGTATCGAAGATGGTCATTGGCTGCAGATAAGCCAGGCCCATCATCACTACCGGAACCAAAGTCAGGGTTTTGCGCAGCTGGGTGCGCTGAGCCGGAGCGGCGTTGAGGGTATTATCGGACATTGTTCAGCCCCCCCTTACCTTGAGCCTTGCGGATGGCGGACACGCCAAGACTTAAGGTTGCGGGGAAACTTCGCAACGAGCGACTTAATTCTAAAAGAAGGGGATTGTAAGCTGGATAACGGGTCGAGGAAACCTCGGCTGCTCCATAGTCGCTGCGGCCACAGCGGAAACCGGCGGGCACCGGTGCTAAAGTGAAAAATTGCCCCATCTTTCTAATCCTCATGAGTCACGACCATAAAGTTTTGTTTGATCGTGCACGAAACTATTTATCTATCCGGATCGGTGTCCGGCCTCGCTTGGTGTATGAAACGCTACGTTGGTAAAACTTAATGCAAAAAAAATAACCGACGCGTTAAAACGTCGGCTATCTGCATTTGAGATATTTTGCACCAGAATGCCTCCGGATGACAAGATCCGGAAGCCCTCAAATACAAATTCTTTTTGTCGATCGAACGGAAAACCAGCCCGGCAGGCGAATTAATCCGCTACCGGCAGGCCGGTCGCCCGCACATACCTCTTACTTTATACGCCCATTCAGGCATTTTTCAACATCCAGTCGATCTCGGTTTCCGTCACCCGCCGTTCAAACTGCAGCAGTTCGTCCGTCTTGCAGGCGTGATAAACCTGGGTAAAACGCTCGCCCAGATAATGGGTCAGCGCGTGCTGGTGTTCGAACTCGTACAATGCGTCGCTCTGGCGGATCGGCAACGGCAGCCCCTCCTGCTCCAGGCCGTTGCCGGTCACCGGCTCTGGCAGCGGCAGCGCGTTGTCCAGCCCGTACAGCATGCCGGCCAGGATCGCCGCCATCACCAGATAGGGATTGGCGTCGGCACCGGCCACGCGGTACTCCACCCGGTGGTTCTCCGGTTCGCCGCAGGGAATGCGCAGCGCCACGGTGCGGTTGTTGTGGCCCCAGGCGGCCTGGATCGGCACATACATCCCCGGCTGGAAGCGCCGGTAGGCGTTGACGTTCGGCGCCAGCAGCGCCATCGATGCCGGCATCAGGGTGATCATCCCGGCCAGCGCCTGTTTCAATAGCGGTGAATCCTCGCCTTCCGCGTCGGCGAACAGGTTGTTGCCCGCCCCGTCCTGCATGCTGACATGCACGTGCATGCCGCTGCCGGCGTAATCCTCATAGGGTTTGGCCATAAAGGTGGCGTGCATGTCGTGGTTCTCGGCCACCAGCCGCACCAGCCGCTTCAGCGCCAGCGCGTGGTCGCAGGCCAGCAAGATATCGTCGGTATGACGCAGGTTGACCTCGAACTGCCCCGGCGACGCCTCCGCCACCGCGCCGTCCGCCGGCAGCCCCTGCAGTTTCGCCAGCGCGTCGATGTCGTTCAGCACCTCGGCGAAATGGTTCAGGTTATCGACGGAATACACCTGGCTTTGGGTGTTGCGCTCCTGGGTGCCGGGCGCACACGGCGGCTGCAGATCGCCCTCCGCGTCGCGCTGCCGATCGATGAGATAAAACTCCAGCTCTACCGCTGCCACCGGGAACAAGCCGCGCTGTCGCAGCGCCTGCCACACGCGGTTCAGCACATTGCGGGGTTCAACGTCAAAGGGAGTGCCATCTTCATCCAGCATGGTCAGCAGCACCTGGCCGATATGCTCCGGATCGGCGGCCGACGGCGTCAGCGAGCCGGGCACCGGCAGGCATACGCGGTCCGGTTCGCCGAGCTCCTGCCCAAGACCGGTTTCCTCCACCACGTTGCCGAGAATGTCCATGGCGAACACCGACGCGGGGAAATAGCTGCCTTTTTCCAGTTTTTTCAACCCTGAGACGGGTATGCGTTTGCCGCGGAAGGAACCATTGAGATCGGTGAGAAGGATATCGACATACTGCGTGGCGGGATGGCGTTCCAAATAATGAGCAACCTCATTTTGGAACGCGCTACTTCGCCTCTCTTCATGATGCTGTGCAAAATGTTCAACTGCTGCGCTATTGGTTTGCATACGTCACCCGCCATTATGCTCTTAAGGCGCGTTGGCGCCCGTCCGCCGTTCGATTCAACACATGATTGGATTTCTCGCCAGGCCGCGCCGCTGCTGGGCGCTCAAAATAACATCCACAATATGAAACATAGCCTTAACAGAATAGGTTTGCAAATGTTACAATCCTGTTTGATTATTCGCCACCGGCTGCTAAATTGATAAAATATTGACCGAAAAGGCCTTGCCGTTCTTTTTACGTCAATTATTTCGTCCAACGCACCGAGAGTGAACATGGGCAATATATTTTCCAAACCTGCCCTAACTACCGATATCATGCAGCATCGTTATCGCCCAGACAGGCGCCCGATAGCGATATTCATGTCTGCCTGTCGCCCCTACCAGAAGGAAGTACCGCTATGAGCGAAGCCAGCTTGGCACCGGGCAAACGCCTGTCGCAGATCCGTCAGCAATTGGGTTTGTCGCAGCGCCGGGTCGCCGAACTGTCCGGGTTAACCCACAGTGCGATCAGCACCATCGAACAGGACAAGGTCAGCCCGGCCATCAGCACGCTGCAAAAGCTGCTGAAGGTGTATGGCCTGTCGCTGTCCGAATTCTTTGCCGAACCGGAAGCCGCCGACGAACCCGCGTGGTGATCGACGCCGAGGACCTGATTGAGATCGGCAGCCAGGGGGTGTCGATGAAGCTGGTGCACAACGGCAGCCCGACGCGCAACCTGGCGATGATGCTGGAAACCTACCAGCCCGGCACCACCACCGGCGAAAAGATCAAACACCAGGGCGAAGAGATCGGCACCCTGCTGGAAGGCGAGATCGTGCTGACCATCAACGGCCAGAGCTACTGCCTGACCGCCGGTCAGAGCTACGCCATTAATACCGGCATCCCGCACAGCTTCAGCAATACGTCGGCGCGCATCTGCCGCATCGTCAGCGCACACACCCCCACCACCTTCTGACCGCTTCTCGCACCGGCGCAGCCTGACGCGGGTTGCGCCCCTGCCCGCCAACGCGTTTTTCACCGCCGTTATGCCATTTTGTTGGTTGCCAACGGCGCAATCTGTGTTACAACAGAGCAGAACAGCCATCTAAACATCTAAACGGCCTTATTGCTCTATGCCAACCGCAACGCCTTCACGCCTCGAGATGCGCAATATCTCGATCGCCTTCGCCGGCTTCAACGCGCTGCAGGACGTGGACTTCACGCTGCAGGGCGGTTCAATCCACGCGCTGGTCGGCGCCAACGGCGCGGGCAAGTCGACGCTGATGGCGATCCTCTCCGGCGCCCACGATCATTATCGCGGCGAGATCCTGATCGACGGCCAGGCGGTGGCGATCCACTCCCCGCTGCAGGCGCGCCGCCACGGTATTCACGTGGTGCAGCAAGAGGTCGACGTCGCGCTGATCCCCACGCTGTCGGTGGCGGAAAACATCATGCTGGACTGGCTGAACGAGCCGGGCCACTGGCTGAACTGGGCGGAGCTGCACCGCCGCGCCGCGCAGTTGCTGCAGCAATGGGCGCTGCCGCTCAACCCGCGCAGGCGGCTGGCGGACTGCACGCTGGCGGAAAAACAGCAGGTGTTGCTGGCGCGCGCGCTGTCGCACCGCTGCCGTTTTCTGGTGCTCGACGAACCGACCGCGCCGCTCGATCGCGCCGAGAGCGAGCGCCTGTTTAACGTGGTGCGCCGCCTGCAATCCGAAGGCATCGGCATCGTGTTTATTTCCCACCGCATCCACGAACTGAGCGACATTTGCGATCGGCTGACGGTGCTGCGCGACGGCCGGCGCGTCAGTGAAGACCCCATGCGCGGGCTGAGCGGCGAGCAGATCGTCGAGAAGATGCTCGGCCATCGGCTGGACGACATTTTCCCGCCGCCGCGCCCACCGCACGCCGAGCGCACGCTGCTTCAGGTGCAAGGCTTGCGCGATCGCCACAAGCTGCGCGACGTTTCGCTGCGGCTGCATGAGGGCGAAATTCTCGGCATCGCCGGGCTGGCCGGAGCCGGCAAAACCGAGCTGTGCAAAGCGCTGTTCGGCGCCAGCGCCGTGCAGCTCGAGCGCGGCGAACTGCGCGGGCAACCCTGGGCGCCACGCGCGCCGCACCTCTCGGTCGAACAAGGATTGGCGCTGGTGCCGGAAGAGCGCCGCAAAGAAGGCATCTTCATCGATGAGGCGATCCCGATGAACCTGAGCGTCAGCGCCGACGACAGCTTCTCGCGCTGGAGCCTGTTCAGCCGGCGGCAAGAGCTGCGCTGGGCGCGCGAGATCATGCAGCGCCTGAACATTCGCGCCTCGGGCCCGCAACAGCGGCTGGCGCGCCTGTCCGGCGGCAATCAACAAAAAGTGGCGATCGGCAAATGGCTGCGCGGCGACGCCGAGGTGCTGATCTTCGATGAACCGACCAAGGGCGTGGACATCAAGGCCAAGCAGGAGCTGTTTGGCCTGATCGACGGCCTGGCGCGCGCCGGCAAAGGCGTGATTTACGCCTCCGGCGAGTTCGCCGAGCTGGTTGGCCTGTGCGATCGCATCTGCGTGCTGTGGGACGGCCGCATCGTGGCGGAGTTGAACGCCGCCGACATCGACGAAGAAACCTTATTGCTCTATTCCACCGGAGGAACCCCTGCGTGAGTAAAGAATTAGCCCTGCGGCCTGCGCTGCCCTGGCGCCAACAGCTGTACGATTTCCTCTACAAATGGGGCATGTTGCTGACCGTGGCGGCGCTGATCGCCCTGTTCGGCCTGGCGTCGGACAACTTTCTCGATGCCAACAACATCATCAATATCCTGCGCTCGATCGCCATCGTGACGGTGATCGCCATCGGCGTCTCTATCTCGCTGTCGGTCGGCGGTTTCGATCTGTCGGTCGGCTCAACCGCCTCGTTGGCCAACGCGCTGGTGATTTCGTTTTTCGTCTGGCACGGGTTCGGCACCACCGGCGCCATCGTGGTAACGCTGCTGCTGTGCACGCTGGTCGGCCTGTTCAACGCCCTGCTGATCGTGGTGTTCAGAATTCCCGATATGCTGGCGACGCTGGCCAGCCTGTTCGTGATCCAGGGCGTGGCGATGACCTACAGCTACGGCGGATCCATCACCCAAAACATGGTGCTGCCGAATGGCGACATGGCGGAAGGCCTGATCCCGGAGGTGTTTTCCGCCCTCGGCCAGGTGCCGGTGATCGTGCTGATCATGCTGGCGGTCACCGTCGCGGTGCAGCTGTTCCTGTCATTGACCAAGCATGGCCGCCGCATGTATGCCATCGGCGGCAACCCCGAAGCGGCACGTCTGTCAGGCATCCGCACCGTGCGTTACAGGGTTGCCGCTTACGTTATTTCCTCTTGGCTGGCGGCGCTTGGCGGCATTTTGCTGGCGTCACGTATCGGCTCTTCGCAGGTCAACGCCGGCGGCGGTTATCTGATGGACGCGGTGGCGGCGGCCTATATCGGCTTCTCGCTGGCCGGGGGCGGTAAACCCAATGCGCTCGGCACCCTGATCGGCGCGGTGATCCTCGGCGTGCTGCAAAACGGCCTGGTGATGCTGTCGGTGCCCTACTACGCCATGGACATTATCAAAGGCCTGGTGCTGGCGCTGGCGCTGGCCATCACCTACATCCAGAAACGCTGATCCTCCCCGGCGCACGCCCGCTGCGCCGCTTTTCCCTTTAATTCATCCGGTTACCCTTTCCCGTCAGCAGAACAAGCATACAAATGATATGAATTATCATTAGCGTTTACATTCAGTAAAAAATCCTTACAATACCCTCACGCAACGCTGACGAAGCGAAGTATTTCTCAGCGCACGATGAATAATTTCATTAGAAATTCAATTGGTTAATTACTTTCACTTCAACCCAGGAAAGGTTTACCTCATGGAAACGCCACGTTACAGCAAGCTCGCCGCTCTGGTCGTCGCCTCACTCAGCGCCACCGCCGCGCTGGCCGCGCCGCAGAACGACACCCAGGACACCATGGTCGTCACCGCCTCCGGCTTCCAGCAATAAATTCAGGACTCCGCCGCTTCCATCTCGGTGATCCCGCGCCAGCAGATCGAAGACAAGGCCTATCGCGACGTGACCGACGCGCTGAAAGACGTGCCGGGCGTGGTCGTCACCGGCGGCGCCAGCAGCAGTGACATCAGCATCCGCGGCATGTCTTCCAAGTACACGCTGATCCTGGTGGACGGCAAGCGCGTTGACACCCGCAGCACCCGCCCGAACAGCGACAACGCCGGCATCGAACAGGGCTGGCTGCCGCCGCTGGAAGCCATCGAGCGCATCGAAGTGGTGCGCGGGCCGATGTCTTCGCTGTACGGTTCCGACGCCATGGGCGGTGTGATCAACGTCATCACTCGCAAAACCTCACGCACCGAGTGGAAAGGCTCGCTGCACGGTGACGCCACTATTCAGGAAAACCGCAATTCCGGCGATCTGTTCCAGACCAACGCCTACGCCTCCGGCCCGCTGGTTGAAGGCCTGCTCGGCCTGCGGGTCAACGGCCTGCTGTCGCGCCGCGCGGAAGATAAAATCGTCAACGGTTACAACGAACAGCGCATGCGCAGCGGCACCGCGGTGTTCACCCTGACGCCGGACGAGAAAAACGAATTCGACTTCGAAATCGGCCGCTCGCTGCAGGATCGCAACAGCACGCCGGGTAAATCGGTGGTGGCGGAGCGCTGCAGCAAAGGCAAGTGCACCCCAACCGAGGTCAGCGAAAGCCTATACACCCGCACCAACTACGCGCTGACCCACAACGGCTATTACGACTTCGGCAACTCCACCAGCTACGTGCAGCGCGAAGAAACCGGTAACCCGGGCCGTAACATGAAGGCCTACAACACCATCTTCAACACCCAGAACCAGTTCGAGCTGGGTTCCCACATGCTGAACCTCGGCGGCCAATACCGCTATGAAAAACTGGGCGACGGCGGCAACCAGCTTGAATCGGCTCAAGGTCTCAGCAAGCTGACGCGCTGGAGCTGGGCATTGTTCGCTGAAGACGAATGGGCGCTGACCAACGACTTCAGCCTGACCAGCGGCATCCGTATGGACCGTGATGAAAACTTCGGCAGCCACTGGACCCCGCGCATGTACGGTGTCTGGCACCTGACCGAACAGTGGACGCTGAAAGGCGGCGTCTCCGCCGGTTATAAATCGCCGGATCTGCGCCAATCCTCCCCTAACTGGGGGCAGGTCACCGGCGGCGGCGTGCGTAAAGGCATCATCGTCGGCAACCCGGATCTGCAGCCTGAGAAGAGCCTGAGCGAAGAAATCGGCCTGATGTGGGATAGCCTGAAAGGCGTTAACGCCGGCGTGACGGTCTTCAACACCGACTTTAAAGACAAAATCACCGAAGTGCGCCGCTGCGAAGACACGCCGGACTGCAAGATCGGCAACGATGTCTATGACTTTATCAGCGATCGCGTCAACGTCGACAAAGCCAATATGCGCGGCGTAGAGGCCACCTTCGGCTGGCAGATCAACAAAGACTGGAAGTGGAACACCAACTACACCTACACCTCTTCCGAGCAGAAGAGCGGCGAGTTCCAGGGCAAGGCGCTCAACCAAATGCCGAAGCACATGCTGAATACCGTTCTGGACTGGCGTGCCACGCAGGACCTCAGCCTGTGGTCGCGCGTTAACTTCCGCAGCAAAACCTCACAGTATCTGAGCCGCACCTCGATGGCGACCAGCACGCCGTCCTACACCTTCGTCGATGCGGGCCTGAGCTACCAGGCGGCGAAAAACCTGCAGCTGACCGGCGGGGTTTACAACATCCTCGACAAAACCGTGGATTACGATCACTTCCGCACCACGCTGGACGGCCGCCGTTACACCGTCGGCATGACCTACAACTTCTGATGCCCCCGGGCGCGCGCTGCGCGCCCTTTTCATTCCATCACCGTGAGGAAGCTCCATGAGATTACGCCGCTCCCCCCTGATGATCGCCCTGCTGGCCACGATGGCGCTGGCGGGTTGCCACAGCAAAACCGACGCGCCTGTGGCTCCGGCCACCGTCAACGTCCAGCACCTGAACGGCAGCACCGAGGTGAAAAAGCACCCGCAGCGCATCGTGGTGCTGGATTACGCCTCGCTTGAAACGTTGCAGCTGCTGGGCGTCGAGCCGCTGGCGCTGCCCGGCAACCGCAAGAACTTGCCGGATAGCCTGAAGCGCTATCAGGATGACAAATACCTCAATGCCGGCACCCTGTTCGAGCCGGATATGGCCGTGCTGCGCGCCGCCAAGCCGGATCTGATCCTGATCGCCGGCCGGGCGTCCAAAGCCTATGACGAGCTGAACGCGCTGGCGCCGACGCTGAACATGTCCGTCGATCCGCAGGATCAGCTGGGCAGCCTGAAACAGCGCACGCTGCAGCTGGGCGAGCTGTTCGATAAGCAGCAGCAGGCGCAGGCGGCGGTCGATAAGCTGGATGCGCAGATCGCGGCGGTCAAACCACAGGCCGCCCAGGCCGGGCGCGGGCTGGTGGTGCTGTTCTCCGGCGGCAAGATCAGCGCCTACGCCCCCAAGAGCCGTTTCAGCTTCGTCTATGACGCCCTCGGCTTCTCGTCTGCGCTGCAGTCCGACGAAAAAGACGTGCGCGGCAACAAGCTGACGCCTGAGCAGGTGGCCAAACTGAATCCGGACTGGCTGTTCGTTATCGACAGAGACGCCGCGACCGGACGGCCGAACGCGGTGGCACCGCAGAAAATCCTTACCGGCACCGCGCTGAAGAAAACCACGGCGGTGAAAAAAGGCCAGGTGGTTTACCTGCCGGCGGCCGAGGTGTATCTGTCCGGCGGCATCGTCACCGCCCAGCACGTCGTCGAACGCGTGAGCGAGGCGCTGAACCACCCAGCACGATAAAGAAAGCCCGGCGATGCCGGGCTTTTTCTTGGGTTAAATCGTCGGCTGGTTTACCAGCCCGTCTATCAGCACCTGCGGCGTGCCCTGCGAGCAGCGTTCGATGCGCCCGCGCACGCCGTAGACCCGCGCCAGGCTCTGCGGCGTAATCACCTGCTCCGGCGCACCGTCGGCGATCAGATCGCCATCCTGTAGCATCAGCACGTGGTCGCCGTGGCGCAGCGCGATATTGATGTCGTGCACTACCACCACCGTCACGATATTGCGCTTGCGGGTTTCGCGGCGCACCAAATCCATCACGTGGAACTGATAGTTGAGATCGAGCGCGCTCAGCGGCTCATCCAGCAGCAGTAGCGAGGGCTGACGGATCAGCGACTGCGCCAATCCCACCAGCTGTTTCTGGCCGCCGGACAGTTGATCGAGGTAGCTCAGCGCCAGGTGAGCGATGCCCAACTGCTCCAGCAGGGCCATCACTTCCGCTTCGCTGCCGGCGTTGCTGCGCCCGCCCGAGGCGCGCTGCGCCACGATGATCGACTCCAGCACGTGCAGATGCACCCCGGCGGGCAGCGACTGCGGCAGATAGACCACTTTCTCCGCCCGACGGGCGAACGGCATCTGCATCAGATCGCCGTCGTCCAGCCACAGCTTGCCCTGCGCCGGGTTCAGCCCGGCCAGCGAGCGCAGCAGCGTCGATTTTCCGCTGCCGTTCGGCCCCAGCAGCACGGTGATTTGCCCGCGCGGCAGCATCGGCACCGAGAGATCGTCGATCACCGGGCGCTTCGGGTAGCCCGCCGAGAAGTTTTCTATTCGTAAGCCCTGGATCATACGTTCCCCCGGTGGCGCAGAATAATGCTCAGGAAGAACGGCACCCCGACCAGCGACGTGACGATGCCCACCGGAATGATCACCCCGGGCACCAGATTTTTCGACGCCACCGAGGCCATCGACAACACCAGCGCGCCAATCAGCGCGCTGGCCGGCAGATAGAAGCGGTGATCTTCGCCGAAGATCATGCGGGCAATGTGCGGCGCCACCAGGCCGATAAAGCCGATCGGCCCGACGAAGGCCACCGCCAGCGCCGAGAGAATGCTGATGCGCAGCAGCGTGGCCAGCCGCAGACGGCGCACGTCGATACCGAAGCTCACCGCCCGGTCTTCACCCAGACGCAGCGCGGTCAGTTTCCACGAGCTCATCATCGACAGCGGCAGCAGCACGGCGAATACGCCGAACAGGATGCCCAGCTTGTCCCACGAGGCGCGCGCCAGGCTGCCCATGGTCCAGAACACCAGCCCCTGCAGCGTGTCCTCGCTGGCGATGAACTGCATCATCGATACCAGCGCGTTGAAGGTAAACACCAGCGCGATGCCGAACAGCACCACGCCGGAGGTGGCGACCCGCGTCCAGCGCGTGATGCCGTCGAGCATCAGCGCGGCGAACAGCGCAAAGATAAAGGCGTTGGCAGAGATGAACCACTGATCGGGAATGCCCGGAATGCCGATGCCGAGCACGATCGCCAGCGCGGCACCAAAGGCCGCGGCGGAAGACACGCCGAGGGTAAAGGGGCTGGCCAGCGGGTTATTCAGGATGGTCTGCATTTCCGCCCCGGCCAGGCCGAGCGCAAAGCCCACCACCACCGCCATCAGCGCGTAAGGCAAGCGGATGTCCCAGACGATCACCCGCGTGCCGGCATCGGCCGCAGCGGGATCGAGCAGCGTTTGCCATAAGGACGACAGCGTCAGCCCGGACGGCCCCATGGTGAAATCCAGCAGCAGCGAGCCCAGGATTGCCAGTGCCAACGCGCCCATCATCAACAGGCGATGGCGAAGAATATGCTGATAACGCCCCATCACGCCGGCGTCGGGTTGCCCCTTGGCTTCAGTCGTGGGATCGGTGGATACGCTCATTAGTTAGGATACCTGTTACAACCATCATGACAGCGGCGCGAAAGCGTCCGCCGTAAACCGGAAAGCGCGCGGCGACAGCCTGCGCGCAGCCGTTAACAATAAAGCAAACGATAATACTTATCAATCATATCAATAGGTGAAAACGGCGTTATGAAAATGTAATAAATTGTTTTCTATCGCCATTTTTCATCCCCTCACCTTTACCCCGCCAACGGCCATTAGGTTCATTATTCTGAAAGTTATTCCTGATCCGACCAGACTCTGACAAATAACGAAAAAACCACTTAGAATCCAAAACCACAGCACCGCGCGTGCAAAAAACCTTCAGGCCGCCGCAAGAGCGGCCTTTATTGACGAGGCTGTAATGAGAAGTCCATCTCCGGCGGTAACGCCCAAACGCCCGGCGCTGCTGAACTGGCTGTTGTACAGCCCGCTGCACGCCGACGACGAGCCGTTTCAACGTCAGCTGCGGCTCACGCTGACGCCCTCTCCCCTCACCCCCTGGCTGAATGCCGTGGGGCCGGCGGCGCTGTTGGTGGGGTATGCCTGGCTGAACCAGCGGCTGGTCGGCATCGGTTTGCTGCTGCTGCTGTTGCTGTTAACCGCCGGACGCGCCGGGTTGGCGCAGCGGCGCCAACCCGCCTGGCCGGACGCCATGCTGGTGACGGTGCTGCTGTGGATGCTGCTGGTCGGCGCCAGCGCCGCGCTGGCGATGCTGTCAGGCCGCTTCGTTTTAATCCTGTTCGCCGGGCTGACGATCACCGCCCTGGCCTGCTGGCTGATGCAGCGCCACGCCGCCGCGCCGCGCTTCGCGCTGCTTGAGGTGATCGCGCTGACGCTGCCCTACCTGCTGGCGGCACCGCTGTCGCGCGTGCAAAACCTGTTTGTCCTGGCGGACCTCGCGCCGCTGTGGCTGGTGCTGGCCCATGGCATGATCGCTCGCTACCACCGTCAGCGGGTACAGCACGTCACGCTGGCTTGGGAGAAGCAGCAGGCGTCGCACCGCGATCGCCTGACCGGCTTCCTCAACCGAGCGGGCGGCGAGGTGGTGATGCGCAGCATCTGCCGCCCCGCAGCGGCGCAGACGATCTCCCACCTGTTCATTCTTGAGTTCGGTCCGCTGGCTGCGCTCTACCAAAGCCACGGCGTCCAGATTGGCGATGACGTGCTGCGCACCGTCGGCGAGCGCCTCAAGACGCTGATCCGCCCCAGCGACTACGTCTGCCGCTATACCGGCGGCCTGTTTTTGATACTGGTGCACGATCTGCCCTACGGCGCGGAAAGCGAGTTCCTCGCGCGCATCGTGCCGCCGCTGGAGGCGCCCTACGATTTTGGCGCATTCGGCGAGGTGAACATGCAGCTCAACGCCGGCATTTTGGCGTTGACGCAGGATTATGCGACGGTGGAAGATTTGATGAGCTCGGCGCAGCAGGCGCTGGCGGAAGCCAAAGGCGGGAAAAAGTAAAACCACACGCGGCGGGAACCCCCGCCGCGTCTCACTCTCCGAAAATTACTTCACGTCCATCTTCGGGAATTCCATTTCGCTGTACTTCACGACGCGGGTGCCGCGCGACAGCTTGTAACCAAACCAGATCAGCAGGAACAGCGGAATGCCGATGTAGGTCGCGGTCACGCCGTACCAGTCGATCTTGTCTTGCAGGAAGGCCTGGTAGTTCTGGCCCAGGGTAATGATCAGGCACAGCACGAAGGCGAAGATCGGCCCCAGCGGGAAGAACCCGGAACGGTACGGCAAGTCGTTCAGATCGCGCCCCTGCAGCATGTAACCGCGACGGAAGCGATAGTGGCTGATGGCGATGCCCAACCAGGCGATGAAACCGGTCATGCCCGAGGTATTCAGCAGCCACAGGTAAACCGACTGGTTGCCGAACATCGACGTCAGGAAGCACAGCCCGGCCACCACGCAGGTCGCGTACAGCGCGTTGCGCGGCACGCCGCCTTTCGACAGCTTGGCGAAGATGCGCGGCGCCTTGCCTTCCGACGCCAGGGTGAACAGCATGCGGGTAGAGGCGTACATGCCCGAGTTACCGGCCGACAGCACCGCCGTCAGGATCACCGCGTTCATCACCGCCGCCGCCGACAGCAGGCCGGCATGCTGGAACACCAGGGTGAACGGGCTGACGCTGATGTCCTTCACGTCGTTGCGCAGCAGGCTCGGATCGGTATACGGAATGATCAGGCTGATGATCAGAATGGCGAAGATATAGAACAGCAGGATACGCCAGAACACCTGACGCACCGCGCGCGGGATGTTTTTACCCGGGTTTTCCGATTCGCCGGCCGCGATGCCGATGAGTTCGGTGCCCTGGAACGAGAAGCCGACGATCATGGCCACGCCGATCATCGCCGAGAAGCCACCGGCGAACGGCGCGTCCCCTATCGTCCAGTTCTGCCAGCCGGCGTGCTCGCCACCCTTCAGAATGCCGACGATCATCAGCACGCCGACGGCGATGAAGATAATCACGGTGCTGACCTTGATCAGCGCGAACCAGTATTCCGCCTCGCCGAACCCTTTCACCGAAATGTAGTTCAGCAGGAACATCAGGCCGAGGAACAGCGCGCTCCAGATCCAGCCGGGGGTGTCCGGGAACCAGTAGCTCATCACCAACTGCGAGGCCACCAGGTCAACGGCGATGGTCACCGCCCAGTTGTACCAGTAGTTCCAGCCCAGCGCGAAGCCGAAGCCTTCTTCCACGTATTTGGCGCCGTAGGTGGAGAATGAACCGGAGACCGGCATAAAGGCCGCCAGTTCGCCCAGGCTGGTCATCAGGAAGTACACCATCAAACCGATCAGCGCGTAAGACAGCAGCGCTCCGCCGGGGCCTGCCTGAGAAACCGTGGCCCCCGAGGCGACGAACAGGCCGGTGCCGATGGAGCCGCCGATGGCGATCATGGTCAAATGCCGGGCTTTCAGCTCGCGGCGCAATCCGGGTGCTTGCTGCCCCGATGTTTTTATATCCTGCTGAGCCATTCGTACCCTATCTGCTCTTTGAAAAATGAGGGCGGATTGTAACAAATACCCGCCGGTGAACTAGCAACATTGCACTGATATAAGATAGCTTCATAATTCAGAGGCAATTATTAGCCGCGGCCCTTATGGCCTTACTTACTCTCATTAATGTGAGCGCGCGCAGGTTTTTATGCTTTTTCCGGCCTGCGCGGCAGCAGAGGGCGTGACGCGCTGCCGATTACAGCGCGCAATAGCTGAGAAAACGCTGTAATGCGTTGGAAATGTGCTTTTGCCGATGGCGGATCAGGTACAGGGTGCGCCGCAGCGGCGGCAGCGGTACCGGCAGTTCTACCAGCGCGCCGCTGGCCAGCTGTTCCGCCACCACCCGCCGCGACAGGCAGCTGATGCCGATGCCGTGCCGCACCGCGTGCTTGATAGCCTCCGAGTTGCCGAGCTCCATCACCAGCTGGAAGTGCGGCAGGTGCGCCAACAGCAGATGATCCAGCACCTCGCGGGTGCCCGAACCGCGCTCGCGCAAGATCCACGGCGCATTGGCCAACGCCTCGAGCGTCGGCGGTTGACGGGTCAGCGGGTTGTCCGGCGCGGCGAACACCACCAGCTCGTCCTCCAGCCACGGCTGCGTCACCAGCTCCGGCATATGGCAAGGCCCTTCGATCAGCCCCAGATCGACGCGGAAATCTGCCACCGCCACGATCACGTCCTGGCTGTTGCCGACGTTCAGCTCCAGCGGCGTGGCCGGAAAGTCCCGGCGGTAACGGGCGATCATCTCCGGCAGCATGTAGTTGCCGATGGTGCTGCTGGCGGCGATGCGCAGCGCCCCGCCGTCATGGCGAAACAGCTGCTCGATTTCCCCCGCCTGCTCCAGCAGCGCCAGCGCCTTGGGATACAACAACCGGCCGTGCTCGTTGATCACCAGCCGTTTGCCGACGCGATCGAACAGCTGCACGCCCAGTTGCCCCTCCAGATCCGCCAGCGCCGCGCTGACCGCCGACTGCGACAGCGCCAGCACCACCGAGGCCTGAGTGGTCGAACCGCTTTTCAGCACTTCGGTGAAGACTTCCAGTTGACGCAACGTGATATGCATAGCCGTCCCGGTAGTGAAAAAGGGTTCTGCCAGAGAACCACAAAATGATGTCAACATGATGTGGGTAGCCCGGCGAGGCTACCCGGTTTACGGCCAATTCGGCGCGTTACTTGCCCAAGGCGACCAGCTGCGCCGCCGCGGCCAGCACCGCCTCGCGCGGCGTGCCGGCTTCGTCCCGCTGTATTAATTGCAGCATCGCCACCAGGCGATCGCGATCGACCACCTTGTTTTCTTCAATCAACCGCCGCACCGCGCGCCCCACTTCCTGGTCTATCTGCTCTCTGCGTTGATCGTCGGTATCCATCGCCTGCTCCTGTTCAGTTGGAAAGTTGACGGCGGCTCGCCGCTCCTCCTCACCCTAGCCGCAATGCGGCTTTATGCCAATGCCTGACGCCATACCACTTATTCAGATAGGTTATAAATATATAATCAATTTCTCTTTTATTCAGCCCAAACGTACTCTTAGCAGCAAGAAACAGACTGAAGGACTGACTTTTATGGCGACTGATACCACTCACACTTATCCCGAGCGACGCTTTCCGCTGTTCGGCCTGCCGCGCCTGGTGCCGGGGCTGGCGCTCACCGGCGCGCTCACCGCGCTGGCCGTCTGGGCCGGCGACATTCCCTGGGTGGCGGAGCTGGGCCTGGGGGCGCTGACGCTGGCGATCCTGTTCGGCATTCTGGTGGGCAACACGCTGTATCCCCGCTGGCAAACCGTTTGTCACGGCGGCGTACAGCTGGCCAAACAACGCCTGCTGCGTCTGGGCATTATCCTTTACGGCTTCCGCCTGACCTTTCAGCAAATCGCCGACGTGGGCGCCAGCGGCATCATCATCGATGCGCTGACCCTGACCACCACCTTCCTGCTGGCCTGCTGGCTCGGCAAGAAAGTGTTTGGCATCGACAGCCAGACCGCGATGCTGATCGGCGCCGGCAGCAGCATTTGCGGCGCGGCGGCGGTGATGGCCACCGAGCCGGTGCTGAAGGCCGACTCCAGCAAAGTGGCGGTGGCGGTCTCGACCGTGGTGGTGTTCGGCACCCTGGCGATCTTCGCCTACCCATGGCTGTATCAGCTGAATGAACACTTCCAGTGGCTGCCGTTCAGCCAGGAAACCTTCGGCATCTACGCCGGCTCCACCATCCACGAAGTGGCTCAGGTGGTTGCGGCCGGGCACGCCATTGGGCCGGACGCCGAAAATGCGGCGGTGATCGCCAAGATGATCCGCGTGATGATGCTGGCGCCGTTCCTGCTGCTGCTGTCGGGCTACATCAGCCGCGGCAGCGCAGGCAAGGCGGAAAAATCCGCCATCACCATTCCGTGGTTTGCCGTGCTGTTTATCGCCGTCGCCGGGCTGAACTCCTTCAACCTGCTGCCGGCCACGCTGGTGCACCATCTGATCACCGCCGACACTTGGATGCTGGCGATGGCGATGGCGGCGTTGGGGCTGACCACCCACATCAGCGCCGTGCGCCAGGCCGGGATGAAACCGATTCTGTTGGCCACGCTGCTGTTCGTCTGGCTGCTGGTCGGCGGCGGCGCGATAAACCAGCTGGTGCAACACTGGCTCTAATCATCCCCTTCAGCGGCCCGCTTCGGCGGGCCGCCGCTTTTCATCATTCAATCCGCCCGCCATCAATGCCATAATGTCACCGATAACACAGGAGAATGAAGATGAAGTTTGTCGGTGCACATGTCAGCGCGTCAGGCGGCGTGGATCAGGCGGTTATCCGCGCGCACGAATTGGAGGCGACCGCGTTCGCCCTGTTCACCAAAAATCAGCGTCAATGGAAGGCCGCGCCGCTGGCCGCCGACGTGATCGATAAGTTCAAGAGCGCCTGCGCGCAGTACGGCTTCGGGCCGGGGCAAATCCTGCCGCACGACAGCTACCTGATCAACCTGGGCCACCCGGTGGCCGAGGCGTTGGAAAAATCGCGCGAGGCGTTTATCGACGAGTTGCAGCGCTGCGAACAGCTGGGGCTGACGCTGCTGAACTTCCACCCGGGCAGCCACCTGCTGCAAATCGATGAAGACAAGTGCCTAGCGCGCATCGCCGAATCGATCAACATCGCGCTGGACAAAACCGCCGGCGTGACGGCGGTGATCGAAAACACCGCCGGCCAGGGCAGCAACCTGGGCTTCAAATTCGAACATCTGGCGGCGATCATCGACGGCGTGGAAGACAAGAGCCGCGTCGGCGTTTGCATCGACACCTGCCACGCCTTCGCCGCCGGATACGATCTGCGTACCGAAGAAGAGTGCGAGCGCACTTTTAAGCAGCTTGGCGACATCGTCGGTTTCAACTACCTGCGCGGCATGCACCTGAACGATGCCAAGAGCGAGTTCAACAGCCGCGTCGACCGCCACCACAGCCTGGGAGAGGGCAACATCGGCAAAACGGTGTTCAGCTACATCATGCGCGATCCGCGTTTCGACAATATCCCGCTGATTCTGGAAACGGTAAATCCGGATATCTGGGCGGAAGAGATCGCCTGGCTGAAGGCGCAGCAGTAACCCACCTCTGGCCGCTCGCCTAGGCGCGAGCGGTTTCCCCCACCGCGTGCTCCGCCGCCAGCATGGCGCTGAACTGACGCAGCGTCTCTTCATCCAGGCCCGCAGCCCTGAACACGGCGGCGGTAAAGCTGACCGGCGCCGATCCCGGTGCCGTAATGACACGGTCATCCACGACGGCGGCGGCGCTCGCAACGAAATGGCGCTGCCCGGTGTAGCCCTCAGCATGGCGCGTCAAAAACCCGGCATCGTTGGAGGTATGCGCCCTGCCGTTCAACAGGCCGGCCCGCGCCAGCGCCAACGTTCCACCGCAAATGCCCGCCAAGGTTGCGCCGCGTTGAAACTGCTCGTTGAGCAACGCGCTGATGTCCGGCGCCCGTTCGGTTTCCCACAGGGTACCGCCGACCACCACCAGCACCTCGGGGCGCCAATCCGCCAATTCGGCCACGCTTTTTTCAACCTCTACCGTCAGCCCGCCCTGCGAGCGAAACTTTCCGACCTGCGGCGCAAAAAACGCTACCTCCAGCCCATAAAACGGGCCGCCAACGCCGGCAATCAGCGCGTATTCCCAATCGGCGAAACCGGATGCCAGTACGATCGCCACTTTTTTAGCCACGGATGAATCTCCTTGAGTCATTCCTTGTTCGCATGAACAAAGTCGCGCTGTCAGCTTAGAAAGCGTTGTGGCTTTTGGCCAGGGATAAATCGTGCTAACTGCCTCAACCACAAACAAAAACGCGCAACCCAGGGCTGCGCGTTTTGGCGATACCGACGTCAGTTACGCTGCGGCGGCGACCGACGTTTCAGCACGCTTCAGCAGGGCATAAGCCACGCCCGCCAGCAGGGTACCGGCGGCGATCGCCACCAGATACAGCAGCACCGGCGTGATTGCGCCCGGGATCAGCAGCACGAACAGCCCGCCGTGCGGCGCCATCAGTTTGGCACCGAACGCCATCGACAGCGCACCGGTCAGCGCCCCGCCGGCGATGCAGCAAGGCAGCACGCGCATCGGATCGCGGGCGGCGAACGGGATCGCCCCTTCAGAGATAAAGCACAGGCCCAGCACCAGCGCCGCTTTGCCGCCTTCCCGTTCGGATTTCTCGAACTTGTGGCGCGCCAGCAGCGTCGCCAGCCCCATCGCCAGCGGAGGCACCATGCCGGCGGCCATGATCGCCGCCATCGGCGCATACACCGAGGAGCTGAGCAGCGCCACGCCAAAGGCGTAGGCCGCTTTGTTCACCGGGCCGCCCATGTCGGTACACATCATCGCGCCGAGAATCGCCCCCAGCAGCACCGCGTTGGCGGTGCCCAGCGACTGCAGCCAATGGGTCAGGCCTTCCATGATTTTCGCGACCGGCGTGCCGACCACGTAAATCATGATAAGACCGGTGATCAGGCTGGCCACCAGCGGAATGATCAAGATTGGCTTCAGCGCTTCCATGCTCTGCGGCAGACGCAGCTTGCTGCTGATCGCCTTGGCGACGTAACCCGCCAGGAAACCGGCGATGATGCCGCCGAGGAACCCGGCGCCGGTGCTCACGGCCAGCATGCCGCCGATCAGGCCCGGCGTCAGGCCCGGGCGATCCGCGATGGAGAAGGCGATGAAACCGGCCAATACCGGCACCATCAGCGCAAAGGCGGAGCCGCCGCCGATCTGCATCAGCGCCGCCGCCAACGTGCCTTTGACTTCAAACGCCTTGATGCCGAACACGAACGACAGCGCGATACACAGACCGCCGGCCACCACCATCGGCAGCATGTAGGACACGCCGGTCAGCAGGTGGCGATACGGGCCATTGCCCTCTTTCTTTTTACCCGCCGGCGCCGCGCTACCGCGCTGCTGCGGCTGGAACACCTCGGCCTCGGCTAGCGCCTTGTCCAGTTCCTGGGCGGTTTTCTTCAGCGCCAGGCCGGTGGAAGTGCGGTACATCGGCTTGCCGGCAAACTTATCCAGATCCACCTCGATATCCGCCGCGACGATCACCAGATCCGCCGCCGCCACTTCTTCCGGGGTGATGGCGTTGCCGGCGCCGACGGAGCCGCGCGTTTCCACCTTCACCCACCAGCCGCGTTTCTTTGCTTCACTTTCAATGGCTTCGGCCGCCATAAAGGTGTGCGCCACGCCGGTTGGGCAAGCGGTGATCGCCACGATGCGTTTTTGCCCATCGGCTTTCACCGGCGCCGCCTGCGGTGCCTGATAGGTTTCAGCTTCGGCCTTGGCGCGCGCCAGAAAAGCCTCCGGCTCACGCACCGCCTGCTCTACGTCGCCCACATACACCAATTTGCCGTTCAGCCCGGCGTCAGCAGGGGCAGACTGCCCCGCCACCGCCACCAGTTCGGCGTCCTGCAGCGACTCGACCAGCGTCAGGCCGGTTTTGGCCGCGGCAGCCTCCAGCATGCGTTTCGCCAGGTGGCCACGGGCCTGCCCCAGCGAACTGTCTACCATCAGCAGCGTTTTCATTCTGCCTCCTGCTATTGATTGAAAGGTTTCAGATCGACGCGCGCCATCATCGCGGCCAACTGGGGACGATCGGTCACGCCGACGTTGCTCTGGCTGACCGCCAGCGCCGCTACCGCCGTGGCCAGACGCAGGGTATGTTCACTGGATTCGCGCATCAGCAGGCCGTAAATCAGGCCCCCGACCATCGAATCGCCGGCGCCCACGGTGCTGACCACCTCACAGGACGGCGGTTTGGCGATCCAGGCGCCGGACGCGTTAACCCACAGCGCACCTTCCGCGCCGAGGGAGATCACCACGTGGGCGATGCCCTGTTCGCGCAGCGCATGCGCGGCCTCGACCACGTCCGCCAGCGTCGGCAGCGGGCGGCCGGCCCAGATTTCCAGCTCGCGGCGGTTCGGCTTCACCAGCCACGGCGAGGCCTTCAGCCCGGCGACCAGCGCTTCGCGGCTGCTGTCGAAAATGATGCACGGGCACTTGGCGCGCAGCTGGGTCATCCAGTCGGTAAAGGCATCGGGATCGACGCCGGCCGGCAGGCTGCCGCTCACCGCCACCATGTCGAACTGGCCCAGCCAGCTCAGCGAGTCGCTGACGAAGCGATCCCAATCCTGCGGTGTGACTTCAAAACCGGAGAAGTTGAAGTCGGTCACTTCACCGTCTTTTTCCGTCAGCTTGACGTTGATGCGGGTGCGGCCCGGCACCACCTGGAAGCGGTTGGCGATCCCCAGATCGCTGAACAGCAGCTGGAAACCGTCCTGATTGTCTTTGCCCAGGAAACCGCCGACGGTGACGTCGATGCCCAAATCCTTCAACACTTTGGCGACGTTGATACCCTTACCGGCGGCGTGCAGGCCGGCGGTTTTTACCCGGTTGACTTCCCCGCGCTCGATCTGCGGGCAGAAACCCACCAGATCGTACGCCGGGTTCAAGGTGATCGTTGCTACTCTTCTGCTCATGCTGCGCCCTCGCCCAGTCCTTCATTAATCGCTTCGCCAATCGCCTTCAGCGCGGCTTCAGCATCTTCTCCATTGGCGGTACAGCGCAGGTGATGCCCTTTCTTCACGCCCAGCGCCACCACCTTCATCAGGCTGCGCCCGTTGGCCGGCTTACCGCTGCCGTCCAGGTTGGTGACGGTGATGTCACTGTTGAAACTTTTGATCACGTTGACCAGCGCCGTGCCCGGCCGTGCGTGCAGGCCGTGCTCGTTGCGGATCACAAACTCGGCGCTCAGCACGCTGCTTTCCTCGGCCACTTCGCTGGTCAGCAGCGCCAGCACCCCGGCGGCATCCGCCTTCAGCAGGCGTTCAGCTTTGTTGGCCAGCAGCAGGTCGCTGAGGTAGTTGAGCACCGCCAGCGGCTGCGCATCGGCAACCGACACCGTCAGCAGCAGCGCCACCGGCTCGCCGTCTTCCACGAAAGCCTGCGCCGGACGGCTGACGGTGGCCGCGCTGGCCAGGTTGCCTTCGACGCTGTCGCTCAGCCAGATGCCCTGCCCCAGGTTCAGCGGCTTGCGGGTGATGGCATCGCTGACGAACTGCGCGTTGACCGCGCCGGCCTTTTGCAGCCGGCCGGCATTCAGCGCCTGCAGCGTCATCAGGCTGTCGGCCGCGACGTCGAGCGCAATCAGCGAAACGTCAAACTGGAATTCGGCGCTCTGCTGTTCGCCCATCAGCAGGCTGCGCAGCTCTTCCGCGGAGGTGGTTTTCGCCAGCCGCTCCGCCACGCTGTCATCGCTCTGCACGTGCGTGAGCTGGCGCAGCAGCGCCAAATGCTCGTCGGAGCGGGCGGCGATGCCGATCGCCACATAGGCGGTCTGGCCTTCGCCCCAGGCGATGCCCTGCGGGAACTGGAATACCTGCACACCGGTTTTCAGCACCAGATCGCGGGTATCGGTGGTGCCGTGCGGAATGGCGATGCCGTTGCCCAGATAGGTGGACGTCTGCAGTTCGCGCTGCAGCATGCCGTCCACGTAACCGGCGCTGACGCAGCCCGCTTCGGTCAGGGCGGCGGCCACCTGGCGGATGGCCTCCTGCTTACCGTCGGCAGCGGCGCCCAGATGAATGTCTTGCGGTGACAACTGGAACATGATTCTCCTCTCCTGCTGAATTGAATCGTTTCAGCTTCATTGAGAAAAAGGAGCGTTACCCGCTCGCCACAAGCGGCCGGATAACGCTGAAACGTTTCAAGGAGTGTGTAAGCAGCGCAAGGTGAAAGCAAGCTTTCTCCCTTTTGCCATTGCAGATTTTTGAGCTTACGCACACTTTCGCCGGCGCATTGGTCAGCGCCGGGGCAAAATGACATACTGTGCTGAAACTTTGCTGACGGAGAAAAGCATGAACGTAGTGACGGGCGTCGGGGTGATCATCGTCAACCCGCAGGGCGAGATTTTGTTGGGCAAACGCTGCGGCCCGCACGCGCCCTTTTGGTCGATCCCCGGCGGGCATCTGGAGGCCGGCGAAACCTTCGAGCAGTGCGCCCAGCGCGAAATCGCCGAAGAGACCGGGTTGCTTATCGACCCGCCGCGCTTCGTGGGCGTCAGCAACAATCTGCAAACCTGGCGCGCCGAAGGCAAACACACGGTGTCTGTTTGCCTGCAGGTGGATCATCCCGGCGGCAGCGCCGAGTTGAAAGAACCTGAAAAGTGCGCCGAGTGGCGCTGGTGCGCGCCAGACGCCCTGCCGGAGCCGCATTTCGAAGCCAGCCGCACCGCCATCCGCCTGTGGCTGAGCGGCCAGGCCTATGTGCCCACGGCCTGACCCATCGCGAGCGCATGTTGCGCTCGCTTCCCCTGCCGCACTGCCTCACCGCTATATAAATTAGAATATAACGCTATTTTTTGCGATATATGCCCTTTTTTTGACTACGGATAACCCTATGGGGTTAACCCTCTTCTATTATTACCCCTGCAATCGACGTGGCATTCTGACCTCCGGTCGGCGGCCTTTTGGCAAGATTTTATTTTAAATTCATAATTATAAGCGGGTTTACCATGAGCAAAAAACTGACTGGCTTTGAAAAAAAGCGCCGGTGGGGGTGGCTATGGCTTTTGCTGCTGGGGATTATCCTCGGCGCGGCGCTGTTGGCCGGGACCGCCACCGTCTTCCATAAAACCAGCGATACCGCCTTCTGCGTTTCCTGCCACACCATGCAACAACCGCTGGCCGAATATCAGGGCAGCGTCCACTTCCAAAACACCAAGGGCATCCGCGCCGAGTGCGCCGACTGCCACGTGCCGCACCAGCCGATTGATTACCTGTGGACCAAAATCCGCGCGGTGAAAGACATTTACGGCGAGATGGTCGGCACCATCGATACGCCGGAAAAATACGAAGCGCACAAGCTGGCGATGGCGCAGTCGGTCTGGAAAACGCTGAAAGAGAACGACTCGGCCACCTGCCGCTCCTGCCACAGCTACGACGCCATGGACATCACCGCCCAGCGCCCTGAGGCGCGCCTGCAGCACCCGGTGGCGATCAAACAGGGCGAGACCTGCATCGACTGCCATAAGGGCGTGGCCCACATCCTGCCGGACATGAGCGGCGAAACCCAGGCCGGCGCCGCCGAGCTGGCGAAGGCCGCGGCGCTGACCGCACCGGACGCCACCACCCTTTACACCATCGCCACCGAGCCGTTCTTCCTCGGCGCCAACGACAGCCATAACGCCGGCAACCTGATGCCGTCCACCGAAGTGCAGGTGGTGAAGCAAGAGGGCGACAAGGTGCTGGCCACCGTCAGCGGCTGGCAGCAGGACGGCGTCAGCGAAGTGTTCTACGCCGCGCAGGGCAAACGCATCCTCAGCGTGCTGCTGGGTGAAGACGCGCGCCAACAGCTGAAGACCGCCTCCACCCAGACCGATGCGGAAACCGGCCTGGTCTGGCATCAGGTTTCTCTGCAGGTGTGGCTGCCGCGTAAACAGTTGATCGACGATCAGCAAAAAATCTGGCGCTACGCCGCGGACATGATGTCGGCCAACTGCACCGGTTGCCACGGGCTGACCGCGCTCGATCGCTTCAACGCCAACCAATGGATCGGCGTCATCAAAGGCATGGCGCCGCGCACCTCGCTGACGCAGGAACAGCTGCGCGTGCTGACGCAATACGTACAAAAACACGCCAGCGACATGCCACCTGCCGCACCGGCCAAGCTTTAAGGGAGAAGCGCAATGAGCAACCAACAACCGTTAACAATGAGCCGCCGCCGCTTCCTGACCGGGGCCGCCGCGCTGGCCGCCGCCCCGCTGCTGGCAGGCTTATGGCCCAAAGCGGCGCTGGCGCAGGCCATCAGCGAAGCGCTGCCGCAATTCATCGTCTTGCGTCAGGCGCAAAAAGGCATTCTGACCGGCGCCCACTGGGGCGCATTCGAGGCCATCGTGCAAGACGGCAAGATGGTCGGCGTGCAGCCGGTGCAGGACGATCCGTACCCCAATGAGCTGATCACCATGGCGCCTTATCAGGTGCACGCCGAGAACCGCATCAAATACCCGATGGTGCGTAAAAGCTGGCTGGAAGGCGGCCCCGGCAGCCATACCGAGCTGCGCGGCCGCGACGAGTGGGTGCGCGTCAGCTGGGACAAAGCGACCGAGCTGGTGTGCAATGAGATCGTTCGCCTGCAAAAAGATCACGGGCCGCAGTCGATCTACGCCGGTTCCTACGGCTGGAAAAGCGTCGGCATGCTGCACAACAGCCGCACGCTGCTGCAGCGCCTGATGAACCTGACCGGCGGTTTCCTCGGCTACGCCGGCGACTACTCCACCGGCGCGGCGCAGGTGATCATGTCGCACGTGGTCGGTTCGATGGAGGTCTACGAACAGCAGACCGCCTGGCCGAACGTGATCGAGAACAGCGAGCTGGTGATCCTGTGGGGCTGCAACCCGATGGTCACGCTGAAAAACAGCTGGAACGTGCCGGATCACGTCGGCCAGACCGGCTTCGAGGCGCTGAAGAAGAAAGGCACCCGGGTGATCAGCATCGATCCGGTGCACAGCGACAGCGCCAAATTCGTCAATGCGCAGTGGATCGCCCCGCGTCCTTATACCGACGGCGCCATGCTGATCGGCATCGCCCACACGCTGCTGACCGAGAAGCTGCATAACCCGGACTTCCTGAAAACCTACACCGTCGGCTTCGACAAGTTCCAGGCCTACCTGCTGGGCGAGAGCGACGGCGTGGCGAAAACCGCCGAATGGGCGGCCGACATCAGCGGCGTCGATGCCGACACGCTGCGCGGTCTGGCGCGCGAGATGGCGAAGCATCGCACCATGATCATGGGCGGCTGGGGCATTCAGCGCCAGCACCACGGCGAACAGCAGCACTGGCTGCTGGTGACGGTGGCGGCGATGCTCGGCCAGATCGGCCTGCCGGGCGGCGGCTTCGGCTTCAGCTACCACTATTCCTCCGGCGGCAGCCCGACCGCCAAGGGCGGCATCATCGCCGGCATCTCCGCCGGCAACGCGCCGAAGAACTCCCCGGCGCCGATCCCGGTGGCGCGCATCGCCGAATGCCTGAGCAATCCGGGCAAAACCATCGACTTCAACGGTGCCAAGGTCACTTACCCTGAGGTGAAAATGGTGTATGTGGCGGGCGGCAACACCTTCCACCAGCATCAGGACACCAATAACCTGGTCAAAGCCTGGCAGCGGCCGGACACCATCGTGGTCAACGAGCCTTACTGGACCGCTACCGCCAAGCATGCCGACATCGTGCTACCGGCCACCACCAGCTACGAGCGCAACGATCTGGAAATGGGCGGCGACTATTCGCAGCTCTATGTGTTCCCGATGCATCAATGCGTGCCGCCGCAGCACGAGTCGCGCAGCGACTTCGACATCTTCTCGGCGATGGCGGCCAGGCTGGGCGTGCAGGAGGCCTTTACCGAGGGCAAAGACGAAACCCAGTGGCTGAAAGGCATGTACGACGACATGAAGAACCAGGCGCGCGCGGCCCGGGTGGCGCTGCCGCCGTTCGACATGTTCTGGCAATCCAACAACTACGTGCGCTTCCCGGTGCCGGAGGCCAACACGCAGTGGGTGCGCTTCGCCGACTATCGCGACAACCCGCTGTTGAACCCGCTGGGCACGCCGTCGGGCAAGATCGAGATCTACTCCGACGCCATCGCCAAAATGCATTACGAGGATTGCCCCGGCATCCCGACCTGGATGCCGCCGCACGAGTGGTATCGCGGGCCGGAAGCGGCCAAATATCCGCTGTCGCTCAATACCGCGCACCCGACCAACCGGCTGCACTCTCAGCTCGACAACACGCCGCTGCGCGAGAAATACGCGGTAGCGGATCGTGAAGCTATCCTGATCCATCCGCAGGACGCGCAGCCGCGCGGCATCAGCGGCGGCGATCTGGTGCGAGCGTTCAACGATCGTGGCCAGATCCTGGTGGGCGCGGTGGTCAGCGAAGACGTGCGACCGGGCGTGGTGCGCATCAGCGAAGGTGCCTGGTTCGATCCGGCCGATCCGGCGCAACCCGGCTCGCTGTGCAAGAACGGCAACGTCAACTGCCTGACCTTCGACATCGGCTCTTCCAGCCTGGCGCAGGGCAACTGCGGGCAGATGGCGCAGCTGCAGATCGAGAAGTATCGGGGGCCGGTATTGAAAAATACCGCGCACGCGGTGCCACAAGGCGCCTGATTTAGCGGCAAGCAAAGGGGCGCGACGCGCCCCTGAGGTTGATGACAAACCTCATGTCATTGCCCGGTTTGCAGAAAGCAGCGGATAACAAACAGGGAAAATCAATAAATTGATTTTCGGCTGATGACCACAAAGGAGGAAAAACCACGTTTTTTCCTCCTTTGTCAACGGTCTGGGGGGCGCGACGCGCCCCTTTTTTCTCGTCGCCGCACGACATATCCGTTTACCCTTCGCCGCAAGGGAGCGGTTTGCGTTTCATTTCAACGGGCGTATGATGCGCGCGACCTTCCTTTTTTGACGAATTCTCAACCACCATGCCGACTTCATCCGCAATAACGCGACGCGCGCCCGATCTCACTTCGCTGGCCTTTTTGGCGGTGGCGTTCCTGACCGGCATCGCCGGCGCCCTGCAAACCCCGACGCTGAGCCTGTTTCTGGAAACCGAGGTCAAGGTACGGCCGGCGCTGGTCGGGCTGTTCTTTACCGGCAGCGCGGTGATCGGCATTCTGGTCAGCCAGTTTCTCGCCGGCCGTTCGGATAAACAAGGCGACCGCAAATCGCTGATCTTCCTCTGCTGCATGCTGGGTGCGCTGGGGTTCACGCTGTTCGCCTGGAACCGCGACTATTACCTGCTGCTGATTGTCGGCGTGGTGCTCACCAGCTTCGGCTCCACCGCCAACCCGCAGATGTTTGCGCTGGCACGTGAGCATGCCGACCGTACCGGCCGCGAGGCGGTGATGTTCACCTCCATCATGCGCGCCCAGGTCTCCCTGGCCTGGGTCATTGGCCCGCCGATCGCCTTCGCGCTGGCGCTGGGCTTCGGCTTTAAGGCCATGTATCTGGCGGGCGCGGCGGCCTTTGTGCTGTGCGGCCTGCTGGTGTGGAAACGGCTGCCCTCGATGCCGAAAACCGCGGCGACGAACGCGCCCCTGGCCGCACCGCGGCAGCACCGCCGCGATTCGCTGCTGCTGTTCGTCGCCTGCACCCTGATGTGGACCGCCAACAGCATGTACCTGATCAACATGCCGCTGTACGTGGTGCACGAGCTGCGGCTACCGGAGCGGCTGGCCGGGATATTGATGGGCGCCGCCGCCGGGCTGGAGATCCCGGTCATGCTGCTCGCCGGACTGGCGGCGAAGCGCTGCGGCAAACGCCGCCTGATGCGCGGGGCGGTGGTCGCCGGCGTGCTGTTCTACTGCGGCCTGCTGTTTATCACCGGCAGCTGGCAGCTCATCGCCCTGCAGCTGCTGAATGCGGCGTTTATCGGCGTGCTGGCGGGGATCGGCATGCTCTATTTTCAGGATTTGATGCCCGGCCAGGCCGGCGCGGCCACCACGCTGTTCACCAACACCACCCGGGTGGGCTGGATCATCGCCGGCTCGATCGCCGGCGCGGTGGCGGAAATCTGGAACTACCATGCGGTGTTTTACGCCGCGCTGGCGATGACGGTGGGGGCCACGCTGTGCCTGTGGCGGTTGAAAGACGCTTAGGGCGCGGTGTCCGCTTCCAGCCTGGCGAGATAAATCAGCGCCTGATCGCGGTGATCGTGGCACATGTCGCGGCTCGGCTGCAGGCTGCCGCACACTTTCGGCCGCAGCGGCGAATGAAACAGACCGCAGCGCAGCTGCTCATCCAGGTGAATGCAGCGGGTATTGGCGGGCTTGCCGTTCGGCATGCCGGGGATCGGGCTGGATATTGACGGCGCGATACAGCAGGCGCCGCAGTCGCTGCGACAGTCCATCAGCGCTACTCCTGGTGGGCTGGGGAAAAGAAGCGCGACAATAGCAGCCGCGCGCGGCGGCCGCCAGCAGAATCCCTGCGCCCCGGCGATCTTTACACTCATCACCCTGCGCCGGCCGGCGTCATCGTATGGCGAATAAACGCCCAACACACCTTGATTTACAGATAAAAACGCGTGAAACGTGCAATTCCCCCGCTTTACATGCGCCATACACCCATGTACCATTGAGCTAGTACAAAAGAACCTCTTCCATCAGGAGCACGCATGTCTACGGACACCATCCAGAAGCTGGCCCGCCCTTCCGTCCTCGGCGGCGCGATGATCATTGCCGGAACCGCCGTTGGCGCCGGCATGTTTTCCATTCCGATCGTCACTTCCGGTGTCTGGTTCAGCGGCTCCGTCGCGCTGCTGGTGTATACCTGGGCCTGCATGTTGCTTTCCGGCCTGATGATCCTCGAAGCCACGCTGCACTATCCGAGCGGCGCCAGCTTCAACACCATGGTCAAGGATCTGCTGGGTAAAGGCTGGAACGCCGTGAACGGCCTGTCGGTAGCGTTCGTGCTGTACATCCTGACCTACGCCTATATCTCCGCCGGCGGCTCGATTATCGCGCATACGCTGGAGGGCATCGTCGGCGTCGGCCAGACCACCGCCGGCCTGGTGTTCGCGCTGGTCGTGGCGTTTATCGTCTGGCTCTCCACCCGCGCGGTCGATCGCCTGAGCACCATTCTGATCGGCGGTATGGTGATCACCTTCGTGATGTCGGTGGGCGACATGTTCACCCATGTGCAGCCTGCGGTGCTGTTCAACACCGACGATGATCAGGCCAGCTATCTGCCTTACGCCCTGGCGGCGCTGCCTTACCTGCTGACCTCGTTCGGTTACCACGGCAACATTCCCGGGCTGGTGAAGTACTACCACAAGGACAGCGGCTCCGTGGTGCGCAGCCTGGTGTACGGCACCCTGCTGGCGCTGGCGATCTACATCCTGTGGCAGTATGTGATTCAGGGCAATATCGCGCGCGACGCCTTCAAGCAGGTGATCGCCGAGGGCGGCAATATCGGCAGCCTGCTCAAGCAAATGGGCAACGTCTCCAGCAGCCAGACCGTCAGCCAACTGCTGAACGCCTTCTCCTATATGGCGCTGGCCAGCTCGTTCCTCGGCGTGTCGCTGGGCCTGTTCGATTACCTGGCGGACTTCTGCAAGTTCAAGGACGACGCCGTCGGACGCAGCAAGACCGCGCTGGTGACCTTTGTGCCGCCGACCCTGGCCGCGCTGCTGTTCCCGAACGGTTTCCTGTACGCCATCGGCTTCGCCGGGCTGGCGGCCACCATTTGGGCAGTGATCGTGCCGGCGCTGATGGCGCGCGCCAGCCGCCGCCGCTATCCACAGGCGGGATACCGCGCACCGGGCGGCAACGGCGTGATCCTGTTCGTCATCCTGTTCGGGCTAATCAACGCCGCCGCGCATATTCTGTCGCTGTTCGGTCTGCTGCCGGTCTTCCACTAATCCCCGCAGGGAGGGCATCTGCTCTCCCTTTCCCGCACTGTTTTTACGCCGGGCTATTGCCTGAAATCAGCGGCGCGAGTACCTTGTCGCAACTTCTCTAATACTCTTCATTGCGGATGAATTGAAATGGCAAGAGCTAACGAAATTAAGCGCGGCATGGCGATCAGCTACAACGGCAAATTGCTGCTGGTAAAAGATATCGACGTGCAGAGCCCGAGCGCCCGCGGCGCCAGCACCCTGTACAAAATGCGCTTCTCCGACGTGCGCACCGGCCTGAAAGTGGAAGAACGCTTCAAGGGCGACGATATCCTGGACACCATTTCCCTGTCGCGCCGCAAGGTGAACTTCTCCTATATCGACGGCGAAGAATACGTGTTCATGGATGACGAAGACTACACGCCGTACATCTTCAAGAAAGACCAGATCGAAGACGAGCTGCTGTTCATTCCGGAAGGCGGTTTGCCGGGCATGCAGGTGCTGACGCTGGACGGCCAGGTGCTGGCGCTGGAGCTGCCGCAGACCGTGGATATGGAAATCGTCGAGACCGCGCCGGGCATCAAAGGCGCTTCCGCCAGCGCCCGCAACAAACCGGCCACCATGGCGACCGGCCTGGTGATCCACGTGCCGGAATACCTCAGCGCCGGCGACAAGATTCGCATTCATATCGCCGAACGCCGCTACATGAGCCGCGCCGACTAGTCGGCGCCAGCGGGGCCGAGTCTCGGCCCCGTTTCCTTTTCCGCTACGGCAATTCCGGGAAAAAGCGCCGCTTGAGCGCCAGCTCGACGCCGCGCAGCTCCGCCAGCCCTTTCAACCGCCCGATGGCCGAATAGCCCGGATTGGTTTTCTTTTTCAAGTCGTCCAGCATCTGATGCCCATGATCGGGGCGCATCGGGATCGGCCGCCGATCGCCTGCCCGTTGCCGACGCAGCTCTTCGGTCAGGATCGCTTCGATCACCGCCACCATGTCCACATCGCCCTGCAGGTGCGCCCCTTCGTGGAAGCTTTTCGGGTTCTCCTCGCGGCAGGTGGCGCGCAGGTGGGTAAAGTGAATACGATCGCCAAAGGTCTCAATCATCCGCACCAGATCGTTATCGGCGCGCACGCCGTATGAACCGGTGCATAGGGTGAAGCCGTTATAAATGCTGTCGACGGTCTGCTTCAGCCACTGCATGTCTTCAATCGTGGAGACGATGCGCGGCAGGCCGAGGATCGGCCGCGGCGGATCGTCAGGATGCACCGCCAACCGGATGCCGGCCTCTTCCGCCACCGGCACGATGGCGCGCAGAAAGGCCGCCATGTTTTCGCGCAGCCGCGCCTTGTCGATGCCGTCGTATTCCGCCAACCGGCGGCGGAACTGATCCAGCGTGTAGCCCTCCTCCGCCCCCGGCAGCCCGGCGATGATGTTGCCGGTCAGCGTGGCTTTCTCCTCCTCGCTCATGGCGGCGAAACGGGCCGCCGCCTGGCTGCGTTCCTGCGGCGTATAGTCGGCTTCGGCGCCGGCGCGCTGCAGGATATGCAGCTCGAACGCGGCGAAGGCTATCTGATCGAAACGCAGCGCTTTGGAACCGTCCGGCAGCGGATAGGCCAGATCGGTGCGCGTCCAGTCGAGGATCGGCATGAAGTTGTAGCAGACGGTATCGATGCCGCAGGCCGCCAGGTTGCGCAGCGACTGCTGGTAATTGGCGATATACCGCCGCCAGTCGCCGCTGTGGGTTTTGATCTCCTCATGTACCGGCACGCTCTCCACCACCGACCACACCAGCCCCTTTTCCGCCAACAGCGCCTGCCGCGCGCGGATTTCGTCGATCGGCCAGACTTCACCGTTCGCGATATGATGCAGCGCCGTCACCACCCCGGTCGCCCCGGCCTGACGCACATCGTCCAGAGAAACCGGATCGTTCGGGCCATACCAACGCCATGTTTGTTCCATGTTTTGTCCTTATGCCTGTCTCGCACCGCAATGCTGTTATACCAGTTTAATTTAGATGTCAGTTATCTTTAACTTACTCTTTCGCCCTGCGCTGTCAAAACAGAACCCCTCATTGGTTGATCCACTTCACGATTCTGGCTTATTTTGGACTGACCAATTCCTTTAACTGGCCGACATCCTTACACTGGTCGCAGTTTTTTATCACCGGTGCCACCCTGCCTGCGCGGCGGAAAACTGGTCTACTAACTTGGCGCAAGTGGCCCGCCAGCTGTCTTACCCGTTTTGGAGATGAGATGAAAACGATCGCCAACACCCCGCTGCCGAGCGCCGTCCGGCAGCCGGACTATGACCGCCGGGCCCTACGCAGCCGCATCGTGCACCTTGGCTTCGGCGCGTTCCACCGCGCGCATCAGGCGCTGCTGACCGATCGGGTGCTGAACGCCCAAGGCGGCGATTGGGGCATTTGCGAAATCAGTCTTTCCGGCGGCGTGCCGCTGTTTGAGGCGCTGCGGCAACAGGATCATCTGTACAGCGTGCTGGAGAAAGGCGCGGACGGCCATCAGGCCATCGTGGTCGGTGCGGTGCATGAGAGCCTGCATCGCAAGCTGGAAGGCATCGCCGCGGTGCTGGAGAAGCTGGCCGAGCCGCAGGTGGCGATCGTTTCGATGACCATCACCGAAAAAGGCTATTGCATCGAGCCCGGCAGCGGGCGGCTGGATAGGCAGCATTCGGGGATCGTCGCCGATCTGGCGTGGCCGCATCAGCCGCAGACCGTGCCGGGCATTTTAGTGGAAGCGCTGCGGCTGCGGCGCGAACGCGGCCTGCCCGCCTTCTCCCTGCTCTCCTGCGACAATATTCCGGAGAACGGCCACGTGCTGCGCCGGGCGGTGCTCGATCTGGCGCAGGCGCGGGATCCGGCACTCGCCGACTGGATCGCCACCGCCGCCACCTTCCCCTGCACCATGGTGGATCGCATCGTGCCGGCCGCCACGCCGGCCACGCTGGATGAGATCGCCGCCGCGCTGGGCGGCGTGCGCGACGAATGCGCCATCGCCTGCGAGCCCTTCATCCAATGGGTGGTGGAAGACAACTTTATCGCCGGACGCCCGGCGTGGGAGCAGGCCGGCGTCCAACTGGTCAGCGATGTACTGCCGTTTGAACACATGAAGCTGCGCATGCTGAACGGCAGCCACTCATTCCTGGCTTACCTCGGTTACCTGGGCGGCTACCGCTATATCAACGAGTGCATGGCGGATGAGCACTACCGCCGCGCCGCCCTGCGGTTGATGCTGGACGAACAGGCCCCGACGCTGAGCGTCACCGGCATCAGTCTGGCCGACTACGCCACACAGCTTATCGCGCGCTTCAACAATCCGGCGCTGCAACACCTCACCTGGCAGATCGCCATGGACGGCTCGCAGAAGCTGCCGCAGCGCCTGCTGGACGCGGTGCGCTGGCATCTGCGGCACGGCGGTGACTATAGCGGGCTGGCGCTGGGCGTGGCGGGCTGGATGCGTTACGTCGGCGGCGTCGATGACGCCGGTCAGCCGATCGACATTCGCGATCCGCTGGCAGACGTGTTGCAACAGACGATCGCCGCCACAACGGACGATCGGCGACGCGTAACGGCGTTGCTGGCGCTGAAATCAGTGTTCGGCGAAACGCTGGCGGCGCATGCGGCGTTTACCGAAGCGGTAACGCAAGCCTATTTGTCCCTGCGCGATCGCGGGGCGCGTGAAACGGTGAAGGAGTGGGTGATGCGGTGAGGAGCCTGCAGGGCCGAGAATAACCATGCCGGCGTAACGTTACGCCGGCATGGCGGAACGACTTAACGATAAACGACCGTCATAACAGCAAGTTTTTTCTGTTGGTCTACCCACTTCATTTCGGTTGTGCCTAGATTTAGCGGAAGTTCTTTGCGTGTAGCATCAAAACCTGACAACGCTTGCTGGGCCTGATAACGCTGGCCGTTGCGGTAACATTGCGTATTCGCCTTAGAATCTGCAATATTGACCGTGCAAGGACTTTCAACGATAGAACCGACGAAGCGAATTACCCCGCCGGCCACTCCTGCATGACTCACTGCCGTCCATGAAAACAACATTCCTACGATCAAAAATAACCGAAAGGTATTCATGGCAACCTCATTTTTAGTTAAGCCAATTTAACCATAGAGGATCTTGTTAGGAATAATCGCAAGGAAAGGGACAGGATTTGATCGTTAATCGCGTCATTAACAATGTAAAAACAAGCTACTAACAAAAGTTAACCGCATCTAATACAGGGTTTTATCTAAGAATTTTCTTGCTTTTAAAGGTGGCTTTTGCCGGTTGAAAAGCGCAGGGTGACGTGCAAAATTTGCGAGATAGAGCACAAATTAAATTGCGGCCGCTTCACCGACAAGGCAGCGTAACTCATTTATTAAGCAAGTTAATTTTTACGCCAGGAATTATTAATGACCAAAACCAATTTGATTACCGGCTTTCTCGGCAGCGGTAAAACCACCACCATCCGCCATTTGCTGGCTCATAAGCCCGAACAGGAACGCTGGGCGGTATTGGTCAATGAATTCGGCGAAATAGGCATCGACGGCGCGCTGCTGGCGGACAGCGGCGCGGTGCTCAAAGAGATCCCCGGCGGCTGCATGTGCTGCGTCAACGGCCTGCCGATGCAGGTGGGCTTGAATATGCTACTGCAGCAGGCCAAACCGGATCGGCTGCTGATTGAGCCGACCGGGCTCGGACACCCGAAGCAAATCCTGTCGCTGCTGACCCAGGAGAGCTATGCCGGCTGGATCGATCTGCAGGCCACGCTGTGCCTGCTGGATGCCCGCCAGCTCAGCCAACCCCGCTACCGCGACAACGAAAACTTCCGCGATCAGCTGGCCGCGGCCGATGTTATTCTGGCCAGCAAAAGCGATACCTATCAGCCGGAAGACAGGCGGGCGCTGGAAGCCTGGAGGGCGCAAGATCCGCTGCAGCGGCCCTGCTACGCCATCGCGCAAGGCCAAGCGGATGTCGCGCTGTTGTCCCTCCCGCGCACGAATCGTGCAGAATTACCGGACGCGCAGCATCATCATGGTCAGGCGAAAACGCAGGGGCTGGCAGCGCTGCGATTGCCGGAGCACGCCCGCTGGCGGCGAGCGCTGAACGAGGGGCAAGGCTTCACCAGCTGCGGCTGGATTTTTGACGCCGACACCCAGTTCGACACCGTCGGCTTTATGGAGTGGGTACGACTCGCGCCGGTCGAACGCGCCAAAGGCGTGGTGCGCATTCCCGAAGGCACATTGCTGATCAATCGTCAGGGGCAGGATCTCAACATCGAAACCCGCCCGCTCGCGCCGCTCGACAGCCGGATTGAACTGATCCACAGCGAAAATACCGACTGGAACGCCCTGCAATCCGCCTTGTTTAAGATTCGTTTAAGTTAAACCCCGTACCGTTGCCCCCTCGGTTGTCGCAGGGCGGCCGGGTTTTGTTTCGTTTTCATTTTTTCAACAGGTTATGTCATGACACGCCGCAATTTACCCTTCATTCTCTTCTTTAACTTACTGGGCGTTGCGCTGTTTCTGTCCTGGTTCCTGCCGGCCAATCACGGCGGCTGGTTTACCCTGGATTCGGCGATTTTTTTCTTCTTTAACCGCCATCTGGCTACCGACCCGGCATTTTTGCATCTGGTCGCCATCACCAATAACCGCGCGTTTGATGTCATTTCGCTGCTCGCCATGGGTCTGCTGTATCTGTACTTCTACCTGAAGCAGGACGCCGCCGGCCGCCGCCGCCTGGTGATCACCGGCGTGGTGATGCTGCTGACCGCCGTGGTGCTGAATCAGCTTGGCCATCTGCTGCCGGTGAAACATCCGAGCCCTACCCTGACCTTCGACAATATCCATCGCGTCAGCGAGCTGACCGGCATCCCGACCAAGGACGCTTCCGGCGACAGCTTCCCCGGCGACCACGGCATGATGCTGATTATTTTTTCCTGCTTTATGCTGCGCTATTTTGGCCGCGGCGCCTTCGCCGTCGCCCTGCTGATTACGCTGGTCTTCTCATTGCCACGCGTGATGATTGGCGCCCACTGGTTTACCGATATCGCCGTCGGTTCGCTGTCCGTGGTGCTGGTTGGCGCCAGTTGGGTGCTGATGACGCCTTGCAGCGACTGGATTGTCGATCGGTTGAATCGCCTGTTGCCTGGCAAGCACCGCCCCGGCCAACCATAACGTGCGGCTATGACTCATACCGGGAGGCCCACGCCTCCCGTGCCCTACCCCCGCGCCGCGCGCAAAATTTCACCGCCGCCCGTTAACGCTTTTGCAACCTGATTTCACGCCAGATTCATACATCGGACAATTGGCGTTTTTTATATGAAGATTTACTTTATGTTACATCACAAATTCATATAAAAAAGACGGGAAAAAGGCTCGCAATCCCCTATTTGTTCCGGTAATCTCAGATGCGTTTGTGCCTGGTTTAAGTCGAATCAGTATGGAATCCGATAAAAATGTGCGTTCTCGCACGTTTTCAACGGTAACTGGTTGTCGATGCAACAGGTGCGGACTAGGCTCGTTCCGTTTGGCATTTTTCAGGTAGCGACTTTCGTCGTTAAGGACTTCAAGGGAAAACAACAACAATGGTCAAATCTCAACCGTTTCTGAGATATTTTTTGCGGGTAGTCCCTGCAATTGCCGCGGCGGTTATGCTGTCAGCGTGCAGCTCGACTCACACTTCGAACTTGAATAACGCACAAACTGAGATGCGTGCAGTTAATGACAAAGACGGTCTTTTACTGCAAGCCTCTCAGGATGAATTCGAAGCGATGGTCCGCAACGTTGACGTCAAGTCAAAGATTATGGATCAGTACGCGGACTGGAAAGGCGTTCGCTACCGCTTAGGCGGTGACACCAAGCGCGGCATCGATTGCTCGGCGTTTGTGCAGCGTACCTTCCGCGAACAGTTCGGCATGGATTTACCGCGCTCTACCTATGAACAGGAAGATCTCGGCAAGAAAATCCAGCGCACCAAGCTGCGCGCCGGCGATTTGGTGCTGTTCCGCGCCGGCTCTACCGGGCGCCATGTCGGCATCTATTTAGGCAACGATCAATTCGTTCACGCCTCCACCAGCAGTGGTGTCATGATTTCCAAGCTGACCGATAACTATTGGGACAAACGTTATCGAGAAGCGCGCCGGGTGCTGACCAGCGGCTGACGGCGCATCGCCTTGAAGATTCCGAATACCAAACGAGCGATAAGCGCCGCCTACGGGCGGCGTTTTTTTTGGCGGTTGAACAGGTGCCCTCGCGCTTGGTCCCTGGCTTATCGTCACCTCTCCCCGCTTAACGCCGCCGCACGCCATTATTTTGATAAACTGTTGGCAGGAAATCGCGCCGTCGAGGAAAAACTCGCCTATTATCGTCAGATGACGGCAACGGCGCCCCGGCGTTATTTAAAACGTTTCCGCTTAGAATAGGCGCATTATATTTCTGTCGGCGACGCCGCGTATTTAAACGGCGCCGCCGGTTGGTACGGGATAAAAAGGCAAAAATGAAAAAAAAGCCGTTGGTACAATCCATTAACTGGCTGTGCGACACCCCTGACGCCCTGTTGCAGAGGACTCGGTTATGGGCTTGAAAAGGGCTTTCGCCCGCAGCGTCTCTCACCGACAGCGCAGCCTGGCTAAAAGCGGCGTCGCCGCTCTGGTATTTTTTACGCTATTCACCGCGGTCACGCTTTCTTTGATCAACCACCAGCGCACGCAATATCAACATAAAGTCGAAGCGCGTACGCAAAAGTTCACGCTGGGTTATATCTCGCATCTGACGGCCGTGATGCAGCAAATGATGCCGCTGTTGGACAAGCCTTGCCTCTCCAGCCAGTCGGACATTACCTACCAGGCGGCCTTTACCAGCGGCGTGCGCACCTTTCTGTTGGTGAAAGACGGCTACGCCTATTGCTCCTCCGCCACCGGCGACATGATGCTGCCGATGAAAAACCTCTATCAGGACATCGACTGGGATCTGCCTTTGGATCTCAAGCTGCAGCAGGGCACGCCGATCGTGCCAAATAAGCCTGCGGTTGCGGTTTGGCTGCGGCATCCCGGCGAGCAGGCCACCGGCATCCTCGCTACGCTGGACATCGATCTGATGCCCTATCTGCTGTTCACCTCGCACGACGAACAGGCGCCGGGCATCGCCATCGTGATGGGCAATCGCGCGCTGACCACTTTCAGCCCGAACCTGATGCCGGTCGATCAACTGCCGAAAGGCAAGGCGGATAACCTGACGCTGCCCAATCTGCCGTTGACCATCATGTTCTACAACGAGAAGCTGACGCCCAACGACATTCGCCTGACGCTGTTGGGCAGCCTGGTGCTGTCATTGATGATCGGCGTACTCTGCTACTACATGCTGCTGCTGCGGCAAAGCCCGGAGCGCGCGCTGCTGCGCGGCATCAAGCGCAACGAGTTCTTTATCGAATACCAGCCGGTGTTCCACACCGACAGCAACAGCATCGGCGGGCTGGAAGCGCTGATTCGCTGGCAGCATCCGATCGAGGGCCGCATCCCGCCCGATGTCTTTATCCCCTACGCCGAAAGCAACGGGCTGATCGTGCCGCTTACCCGCCAGCTGTTCAGGCTGATCGCCGAAGATGCGCCGCAGCTTGCCAAAGCGCTGCCACGGGGAGGTAAAGTCGGCCTCAACATCTCCCCCGCCCACCTTAGCGCACCGTCCTTCCACCAGGACGTGTATGAACTGTTGGCGCAGCTGCCGGGTGATTACTTTACGCTGGTGTTTGAAATCACCGAGCGCGGCATGGTGGAAGAAGAGAGCGCGCTGGCGGAGTTTGACTGGCTGCACAAACAGGGCATCGAGATCGCGGTAGACGATTTTGGCACCGGGCACAGCGCGTTGATCTATCTTGAGCGCTTCACCATGGATTACCTGAAGATCGACCGTGGCTTCGTCAACACCATTGGCCAGGACACGGTCACCGCGCCGGTGCTGGATGCGGTGATCTCGCTGGCGAAAAAGCTGAAAATGCTGACGGTGGCCGAAGGCGTCGAAACCGCCGAGCAGATGCAGTTCCTGCAAGAACACGGCGTCAACTTCATGCAGGGATACTACTTCAGCAAGCCGCTGAGCATCGACAACTTCGTCGCCTACTGCAATGCTCATCAGGTCTTTGATTATCAGGCAAAAAAATAGTTAATCTTTAAGCATCTTTACCCTGCGCTCACCCGAAGAATGTTATGCTGGGCGCAGGTTGTACTTTATTCCACAGCAGGAGCTTACCGTCCGATGTCCGTGCGCATTTTCGCTGCTCTGGTGCTCTCGGCACTGAGCTTCGGTCTGCAGGCCGAAGCCCTCAACGAAAGCTACGCTTTCGCCCTTCTCGGTGAACCGAAATACGCCACCGACTTCAGCCATTTCGACTACGTCAACCCGGCGGCGCCCAAGGGCGGCGACGTACGGCTTCCGGCCATCGGCACCTACGACAACTTCAACCGCTTCGCCACCCGTGGCGTGCCCGGTGAACGCACGATGGAGCTGTACGATACGCTGTTCACCAACTCCGACGACGAACCCGGCAGCTATTATCCGCTGATTGCCGAATCGGCCCGTTTCCCGGCCGACATGCGCTGGATGGAGTTGGATATCAACGCGCGCGCCCGCTTCCAAGACGGCAGCCCGATCACCGCCGCCGACGTGGCCTTCACCTTCAATAAATTCATGACCGAAGGCGTGCCGCAGTTTCGCTCCTATTACAAAGGCGTCACGGTCAAGGCCATTTCCCGGCTGACGGTGCGCATCGAGCTGCCTAAAGCCAACCGTGAGCAAATCCTCAGCCTGCTCAGCCTGCGCGTATTGCCGGAAAGCTTCTGGAAAAACCATAAGCTCAACGAACCGCTCAGCACCCCGCCGCTCGCCAGCGGCCCGTATAAAATCGGCGATTACCGCCTCGGCCAGTACATCACCTACCAGCGAGTGCGCGACTACTGGGCCGCCAACCTGCCGGTGAATCGCGGCCGCTATAACTTCGACAGCATTCGCTACGATTATTACCTGGACGATAAAGTGGCGCTGGAAGCCTTCAAGGCCGGGGCTTACGATTTCCGCATCGAGCCGTCGCCCAAAAGCTGGGCCACCCAGTATCAGGGCGGCAACTTCGCGCGCAACTACATCATCAAGCAGGACGAGACCAACCAGGCGGCGCAGAATACCCGCTGGCTGGCGTTCAACCTGCAAAAACCGCTGTTTGCCGATCGCCGGGTACGGGAAGCGATTGGCCTGGCTTTCGACTTCAACTGGATGAACAAGGCGCTGTATTACAACGCTTATCAGCGCGCCGACAGCTATTTCCAAAACACCGCCTACGCCGCCCGTAGCTACCCGGACGCCGCCGAACTGGCCTTGCTGGCACCGCTCAAAGGCCAGATACCGCCGGAGGTGTTTACCAGCATCTACCAGCCGCCCTCCTCCGACGGCAGCGGCAACGATCGGCAAAATCTGCTGAAAGCGACTCAACTACTGAAAGAAGCCGGTTGGGTGGTCAAAAATCAAAAGCTGGTCAACGCCAAAACCGGTCAGCCGTTCACCTTCGAACTGATGCTGCTGAGCGGCAGCAACTTCCAGTACGTATTACCCTTCCGCCACAACCTGCAGCGGCTGGGCATCGAGATGCAAATTCGCGAGGTCGACGCCTCGCAATATACGCGCCGCATGCGCGAGCGCGATTTCGACATGATGTCGACGGTGTACATGGCGATGCCGTTCCCCAGCGCCGATCTGCAAATCCTGTGGGATTCGCAGTACATCGATTCCAGCTACAACACGGCCGGCGTCAAAGATCCGGCGGTCGACAGCCTGGTCAGGCAAATCGCCGCCCATCAGGGCGACGAAAAAGCCCTGCTGCCGCTCGGCCGCGCGCTGGACCGGGTGCTGACCTGGAACAACTACATGCTGCCGATGTGGTACTCCAACCACGATCGCTACGCCTATTGGGACAAGTTCTCCACGCCGCCGATCCGCCCGGCCTATGCGATCGGCTTCGACAACTGGTGGTACGACGTCAACAAGGCGGCGCGTTTACCGGCTCAACGGCAATAAGGAGTCGGAATGGCGGCCTATCTGATACGCAGACTGTTATTGGTGATCCCCACGCTGTGGGCGATCATCACCATCAACTTTTTTATCGTGCAAATTGCGCCCGGCGGCCCGGTCGATCAGGCCATCGCCGCCATTGAGCTGGGGCACGGCAGCGGTTTTGGCAGCGGCGGCGCAGGTGAAGGCCTGGGTCATGCCCGGGCGGGCATCGCGGCTGGCGACGGCCAATACCGCGGTTCGCGCGGCCTGGATCCGGAGGTGATCGCCGAGATCACAAAACGCTACGGCTTCGACAAACCGCTGCACGAACGCTACTTCACCATGCTGTGGAACTATATGCGCTTCGACTTCGGCGACAGCCTGTTTCGCGGCGCTTCGGTGATGCAGCTGATCGGCCAGAGCCTGCCGGTCTCCATCACGCTGGGCCTTTGGAGCACGCTGATCATTTACCTGGTGTCGATCCCGCTCGGCATCCGCAAGGCCGTCCACAACGGCAGCGCCTTCGATACCTGGAGCAGCACGCTGATCATCATCGGCTACGCCATTCCGGCTTTCCTGTTCGCCATCCTGATGATCGTGCTGTTCGCCGGCGGCAGCTACCTCGACTGGTTCCCGCTGCGCGGCCTGGTGTCCAGCAACTTCGACACCCTCTCGTGGCCGGCAAAGATCGCCGACTACCTGTGGCACATCACCCTGCCGGTGCTGGCGACGGTGATCGGCGGCTTCGCCACCCTGACCATGCTGACCAAGAACTCGTTCCTCGACGAGATCCGCAAGCAGTACGTCACCACCGCCCGCGCCAAAGGGCTGGATGAGAAAAAAATCCTCTACCGCCACGTGTTCCGCAACGCCATGCTGCTGGTGATCGCCGGTTTTCCGGCCACCTTTATCAGCATGTTCTTCACCGGCTCGCTGCTGATTGAGGTGATGTTCTCGCTCAACGGCCTGGGGCTGCTGGGCTACGACGCCACGCTGCAGCGCGACTACCCGGTGATGTTCGGCACGCTGTATATCTTCACCCTGATCGGCCTGCTGTTGAATATCCTCAGCGATATCACCTACACCCTGGTCGATCCGCGCATTGACTTCGAGGCCCGCCAATGAGCCGCCTTAGCCCGATCAACCAGGCGCGCTGGGCGCGTTTTCGCCGCAACCGCCGCGGCTACTGGTCGCTGTGGATCTTCTTGGTGCTGTTCACCCTGAGCCTGGCCGCCGATCTGATCGCCAATGACAAACCGCTGTTGGTGCGTTATGAAGGCCGGTTGTACCTGCCGTTTATGATTAACTACAGCGAAACCGCCTTCGGCGGCGAGCTGAACACCGAAGCCGACTATCAGGATCCGTTCGTACAGCGGCAGATCGAACGGCACGGCTGGGCGGTTTGGGCGCCGATCCGCTTCAGCTACGACACCATCAACTTCGCCACCGAGGTGCCCTTCCCCTCGCCGCCTTCGCGCCACAACCTGCTGGGCACCGACAGCAACGGCGGCGACGTGCTCGCTCGTGTTCTGTACGGTTTTCGCATCTCGATGCTGTTCGGCCTGGCGTTGACGCTGTTTTCCAGCCTGATCGGCGTGTGCGTCGGCGCGACCCAGGGGTATTACGGCGGGCGTTTCGATCTGTGGGGGCAGCGCTTTATCGAAGTGTGGTCGGGCATGCCGACGCTGTTTCTGATCATTCTGCTGTCGAGCATCGTCCAGCCCAATTTCTGGTGGCTGCTCGGCATCACCATCCTGTTCGGCTGGATGAGCCTGGTGGGGGTGGTGCGCGCCGAATTCCTGCGCACGCGCAATTTTGACTACATCCGCGCCGCGCGCGCCATGGGCGTACCGGATCGGGTGATCATGTCCCGCCATATGCTGCCCAACGCCATGGTGGCGACGCTGACCTTCCTGCCGTTTATCCTGTGCGGCTCGATCACCACCCTGACGTCGCTCGATTTCCTCGGTTTCGGTCTGCCGATAGGCTCGCCGTCGCTCGGCGAATTGCTGCTGCAGGGCAAAAACAATCTGCAGGCGCCGTGGCTCGGCATCACCGCCTTCCTGGTCTTGGCGGTGCTGCTGTCGTTATTAATCTTTATCGGCGAAGCGGTACGCGACGCCTTTGACCCCAGCAAGGCGCATTGATATGGCCACTCCTTTGCTCGCTATTCAGGATCTCAGCATCGCCTTTCGCCAGGGCGACACCGTCACGCCGGTGGTCAACGCACTCTCGCTGCAAATCGCGCCGGCGGAAACGCTGGCGCTGGTAGGAGAATCCGGCTCCGGCAAAAGCGTCACCGCCCTGTCGATACTGCGCCTGCTGCCCGCGCCGCCGGTGGTTTACCCTGCCGGTGATATCCTGTTCAACGGCGACTCGTTGCTGCATGCACCGGAAGCGGCGCTGCGCAAGGTGCGCGGCAATCAGATCGCGATGATCTTTCAGGAACCGATGGTGTCGCTTAACCCGCTGCACACCATCGAAAAACAGCTCGCGGAAGTGCTGATGCTGCACCGCGGCCTGCGGCGCGAAGCCGCGCGCGCAGAGATCGTCGAATGCCTGGAGCGCGTCGGTATCCGTCAGGCCAAAAGCCGGCTGCAGGATTACCCGCATCAGCTGTCCGGCGGTGAACGCCAGCGGGTGATGATCGCCATGGCGGTGCTGACTCGCCCGAAACTGCTGATCGCCGACGAGCCCACCACCGCGCTCGACGTCACTATCCAGGCGCAGATCCTGACGCTGCTGCAAGAGCTGAAGCAGGAGATGGGCATGGGGCTGTTGTTCATCACCCATAACCTGAATATCGTGCGCCGCCTGGCGGACAACGTGGCGGTGATGCGTCAGGGGCGCTGCGTGGAGCAAAACGGCCGTGCGCAGCTGTTCAGCCGGCCGCAGCATCCTTACACGCAGCAGCTGCTGGCCGCCGAGGACGTCGGTGAACCGCTGCCGCTGCCTGCCGCGGCCAACGGGCGCCCCGGCGATGAGCGGCCGCTGCTCAAGGTGGAAGATCTGCAGGTACGCTTCCCCATCCGCCGCGGCCTGCTGCGCCGCACGGTGGATTATCACTATGCCTTGAAATCATTGAGTTTCGAGCTGCGCGCCGGGGAAAGCGTGGGGCTGGTGGGGGAATCCGGCTCGGGTAAAAGCACCACCGGGCTGGCGCTGCTGCGCCTGTTGGCCTCGCAGGGCGCCATCTGGTTCGACGGCGAACCGCTGCACCCGCTCACGATGAAGCAGATGCTACCCTACCGCAGCCGGATGCAAATCGTCTTCCAGGATCCCTACTCCGCCCTGAACCCGCGCCTGAACGTGCAGCAAATCATCGCCGAAGGGCTGGAAGTGCACCAGCGGCTTAGCACAGAGCAGCGGGAACAGCGCGTGATCGAGGTGTTGCAGGAAGTCGGCCTGGATCCGCAGCTGCGCCACCGCTATCCCACCGAGTTTTCCGGCGGGCAGCGCCAGCGTATCGCCATCGCGCGCGCGCTGATCCTGCAGCCGCAGCTGCTGATCCTCGACGAGCCGACCTCTTCGCTGGATAAATCGGTGCAGGCGCAGATCCTGACGCTGCTGAAATCGCTGCAGCAACGCCACCGACTGGCTTATCTGTTCATCAGTCATGACCTGCAGGTGGTGCGTTCGCTATGCCACCAGGTCATCGTGTTGCGCCAGGGAGAAGTGGTTGAACAGGGAGACTGCCGGGCGATTTTCGCGGCGCCCGCCGCCGACTATACCCGTCAACTGCTGCAGTTGGCGGATTAGCGGCGAATTCTAGAAGGGGTATTGCGCGCTGAGCGGTTCGGCGATCGCGGCGCCGACGTTTTTCAGGCGGCACATGGTGGCGCTCTCGTCGCTGCGCTGCACGAACAGGCAAGGCTCGCCTTCCCATTCGACGATCGCGCAGTCGACCTGAATCTCCTGCAGCGACAGATTGAGCTGTTGCATTACCTGCCAGGCCTCGGCCCCTTCATGGCTGAGTAACTTCAGCCCAATCAGGTTGTTATCTTCGTCTATTCCGTTAAACGGAATCGGTTCAACCTTCACGCCGGTGAAACCAGATAGCCAACGATAACTTTGCGGCAAGCGATGCACTACCGAAAGTTGGATACTCTCCACATGAAATCCCTAGATTGAAAAGGTGAAACACTTTTACCTGACAGGGTTACTAAGTTATAGCCGCTGACTCCCGACTCTGCCGCGCACAAATGTTATTTAAATGTAAATTTTGCCGCTAGCCATTAACTTGACCCCGTGCTTGCCGATGCCGTGCCATTTTTTGGCGCGCCGTGCGGTGTTATTTCACGGCATTTTGCGACTCAGCTCGCATTTTTGCGTTATATGTAACCCTTTCCCGCAGCGATCTCAACTCTTTTTTCTTGCAATGCGACTACTTTTCCGTCGCCATATTTTTACAATGAAGAAACATTTAGCCCACCACGTTAGCGCAGCCTCCCCTGCTAATGCCTTGATTTACATCAATCCTAATACAAACCCTCCGCAGCGCTCAGCCGACAGAACGCTGCGCCTCCCGAGGAATATTAGGCGATGCGGCGGTGGAATTTTTTAACAAAAAACACACAGAGGGAAAAATGACCAGTTGATTAGCTTGCGTATATTTAGCAACAAAATTTCAATTGCCAGTTGCACCCTGAAATGGCAGGGCGCAACCCTATGACGATGCGGGGCGACACGCCCCGCATTGGGAGAACGTCAGGCCGCGCGATCGCGTGGCCGGCTGGCGTAAAGATAAAACAGCACCGCCACGATGCTGCACAGCGCCATTGAGGTAACCATGGGCCACGCGCTTTTACCCGGCGCCATCGACAGGACCGCCCCCACCAGCGCGCCGATGCTGAAGCGCAACGTGCCGGCCAGCGAAGACGCGGTGCCCGCCATATGCGGGAAGTCATCCAGGATCACCGCCATGGCGTTGGAGGAGATCATCGCGATGCACCCCAGATAGACCGCAACGCCGATCACCAGCGCCCAGAAGCCCAGGCCGACGGCGCTCACCGCCACCAGCCACAGCCCCATCGCCAGCTGTACCAACAGCCCCAGCTTGAACATCTTGACCGCGCCGAACCGCCGCACGTTGCGGCTGTTGATCAGCGTCGTCAGGAACAGGAAGACGATGTTCAGCGCAAAATAGTAGCCGAAATGCTGCGGCGAAACGTGGTTCAGTTCGATGTAGACGAACGGCCCGGCGCTGAGGAACGAGAACATGCCCGCAAACGAGAAGGCGCTGGCGAGCATGTAGCTGAGCACCCGCTTATGGCGGAACAGCGAACCGAAGTTGCCCAGCGTGGTGCGCAGGTGGAACCGCTGTCGCCGCTCTTTCGGCAGCGTCTCCTTGATGAACAGGGCCACCAGCAGTGAACCGATCAACGCCGCGGCGCCCATGGTCCAAAAGATGGCGTGCCAGCTGAACCACAGCAACAGCGCACCGCCGATCATCGGCGCCAGCAGCGGCGCGATGGTCATCACCAGAATGACGAACGACATCATGCGCGAGAACTCATCCTTGGTGAACATATCGCGCATCAGGGCATTGATCACCACGCTGGCGGCCGCCGCCGCCAGGCCGTGCAGGAAACGCAGCCCGATCAGCTGATCGATCGATTGCGCCATGGCGCAGGCGCAGCCGGCGATGGCGAAGATCAGCGTTCCCCACAGGATCACCGGCTTGCGGCCGAGGCTGTCCGACATCGGCCCATAGAACAGCTGCCCGAAGGCAAAGCCGAGCATATAGGCGCTGAGGGTCATCTGCACGCTGCCGGACTCGACGCCAAACTGGGCGGCGATCACCGGCATACTGGGCAGGTACATGTCGATGGCCAACGGCATCAACATGGACAACAGGCCCAAAATGAAAATCAAACCGAGATGAGAGGTTCGGTTCTGTTGCACGTTCCACGACTCCTTAATCGGCCGCAATCGATGATCGGTTTTCAGTCCTGCAGGTGCGGCGCGCCCACGCTGGCGATCTCTTCTTCGGTCAGTGGGCGGTATTCGCCCGGCGCCAGGTCGTCATCCAGCACGATGGCGCCGATGCGCTCACGGTGCAACTCGATCACCCGGTTGCCGACGGCAGCGAACATCCGCTTCACCTGGTGGTAGCGCCCTTCGCTGAGGGTCAGGCGCACTACGCGCTCGTCGACCTGCTCCAGCGTCGCCGGGCGCGTCAGGTCTTTCTCGTTGTGCAGTTGCACCCCTTCGGCGAAACGCTGCGCGGTGTCTTCCGCCAACGGGTGCTCCAGCGTCACCAGATAGGTTTTCTCGCAGTGGTGGCGCGGCGACGTGACGCGGTGCGACCACTGGCCATCGTCGGTCATCAACACCAGCCCGGTGGTGTCGATATCCAGCCGTCCGGCGGCGTGCAGCTTGTACGCGACCGGTTCATCGAGAAAATACAGCACCGTCGGATGATCGGGATCGTCGGTGGAGCAGACGTAGCCCTGCGGTTTATTGAGCATGAAATAGCGCGGGCCGTTCTGCTGCTGCAGCGGATTGCCGTCGAACGCCACTTCTTGCTCCGGGGTCAGTTTGATCGCCCCGCTCTTCACTACCTCACCGTCCACGGTGACGCGTTTAGCCCGAAGTTCGCGCGCAACCAGCGCACGGCTGATGCCTAACTGCTGAGATAAAAACTTGTCCAATCGCATGGGATCTGCTTTGCCTGTCGTTGTTATGATCGCATTGATCGTATTGCCAAAATATGACGCCCGCCGTTGCACCGGGTGCAAATGGCAGGTTCAGGGGGGGAATCGCGTGGGGGAACAGCGATTGCTGTCACACGAGTATAGCGGCACAACGCGTTGCCCGACAGAGGTAATTTTCACGCTCCTCGCAGCGCGCGCGCGTAGAAGGCATAATAATAGAAATTTTTCGGCTGTCCGGGGAGTAGAATGTCACGGTTTCTGTGAGAGCAGCGGTGACAAAGCCGCTTCCCGACGGCCCATCTCAACCCACGGCGTTCATTATGGCCTTTACCCTACGCCCCTACCAACTGGAAGCGGTCGAAGCCACCATCAATCATTTCCGGCGGCACCCCGAACCGGCGCTGATCGTGCTGCCGACCGGCGCCGGCAAAAGCCTGGTGATCGCCGAGCTGGCGAAGCGCGCCCGCGGGCGGGTGCTGGTGTTGGCGCACGTCAAGGAACTGGTGGCGCAAAACCACGCCAAATACTGCGCCTACGGCCTGGAAGCGGACATCTTCGCCGCCGGCCTGCAGCAGAAAGAGAGCGCCGGCAAGGTGGTGTTCGGCAGCGTGCAGTCGGTGGCGCGCAATCTGCCGCTGTTCGACGGCGCCTTTTCGCTGCTGATCGTCGATGAATGCCACCGCATCAGCGACGACGACGACAGCCAGTACCAGCAAATCATCCAGCATTTGCAGAAAACCAACCCGCAGCTGCGGCTGCTGGGGCTGACCGCCACGCCCTATCGCCTGGGCAAGGGCTGGATTTACCAGTATCACTACCACGGCTTCACCCGCGGCGACGGCGCCAGCCTGTTTCGCGACTGCATCTACGAGCTGCCGCTGCGCTACATGATTAAGAACGGCTTCCTGGTGCCGCCTGAGCGGCTGGACATGCCGATCGTGCAGTACGATTTCAGCCGGCTGGAGGCCAGAAGCAACGGCCTGTTCAGCGAAGCGGATCTGAACCGCGAGCTGAAGCGGCAAAACCGCGTCACGCCGCATATCATCAGCCAGATTGTTGAGTACGCCGAAGACCGCAAAGGGGTGATGATCTTCGCCGCCACCGTCGAGCACGCCCGCGAGATCCACAGTCTGCTGCCAACCGGCGAGGCCGCGCTGGTCAGCGCCGAAACGCCGCCCGCCGAGCGCGATGCGCTGATCGAGGCGTTCAAACAGCAGCGGCTGCGCTATCTGGTCAACGTCGCGGTATTGACCACCGGCTTCGACGCGCCGCACGTCGATCTGATCGCGATCCTGCGCCCGACCGAGTCCGTCAGCCTGTATCAGCAGATCGTCGGCCGCGGGCTGCGGCTGGCGCCCGGCAAGGAGGATTGCCTGATCCTCGACTACGCCGGCAACCCGCACGACCTGTTCACGCCGGAGGTCGGCGTCAGCAAGCCGCACGGTGACAGCCAACCGGTGCAGGTGTTCTGCCCGGCCTGCGGCTTCGCCAACCTGTTCTGGGGCAAGTGCACCGAAAACGGCGACATCATCGAGCACTACGGCCGCCGCTGTCAGGGCTGGCTGGAGGACGACGACGGCCACCGCGAGCAGTGCGATTACCGCTTCCGGTTCAAGAGCTGCCCGCACTGCGGCGCGGAGAACGACATCGCCGCACGCCGCTGCCATCAGTGTCAGGAGGTGCTGGTCGATCCCGACGACATGCTGAAAGCGGCGCTGAAGCTGAAAGACGCGCTGGTGCTGCGCTGCGGCGGCATGGAGCTGCAAAGCGGCCGCGACGACAAGGGCGAATGGCTGAAGGCCACCTATTACGACGAGGACGGCACCAGCACCAGCGAGCGCTTCCGTCTGCAGACGCCGGCGCAGCGCAAAGCGTTCGAGATGCTGTTCCTGCGCCCGCATCAGCGCGCGCCGGGCGTGCCGTTCGCCTGGCACACCGCCGCCGACGTGCTGGCGCAACAGCAGGCGCTGCGCCATCCGGATTTCGTGGTGGCGCGCAAACGCGGGCAGTTTTGGCAGGTGCGCGAGAAAGTGTTCGATTATCAAGGCCGTTTCCGCCGCGCCAATCAATTGGCCTGAGCGAACTGCCGCCAACCCGGGCAGGTTTTCGTTGCCCTGCGGGCGGCTTTCCGTTAAAATGCCGCGCGCTTTACCTGGGCCTGCCCAGCGTTAAAGCGGGTTTCCGAACTTGCTACTTGGGTCGCCTGTAGCAGGGTAAATTTTCTTTTAAGAGAAAAAACAATGTTCACTATCAATGTAGAAGTACGTAAAGACCAGGGTAAAGGTGCGAGCCGCCGCCTGCGTGCAGCAAACAAATTCCCAGCTATCGTTTACGGTGGCAAAGAAGCTGCAGTTTCCATCGAATTGGACCATGATTCTGTTAAGAACATGGAAGCTAAACCAGAATTCTACAGCGAAGCAGTAACTCTGGTTATCGACGGTAAAGAAACCAAAGTTAAGGTTCAGGCTGTACAGCGTCACCCGTTCAAGCCAAAACTGGCTCACATCGACTTCGTTCGCGTTTAATCGCTACGTTTTCGAACCTTTCGGGACGCCGAAATAAAGAACGCCGCAATTGCGGCGTTTTTTATTGTCTGCGATTCGGCAAGCTTACTTGCCGCTGCCGGTCCGGCGCTGCAGCTGATCGCGCAGGTTCGGCGGCGTGCCTTTGATGGTCAGCGTGTCGGTGGCCGCATCCCAGAAAATGCGCTCGCCAAGCAGCATGGCGTCGAAGTTCAGGCTGATGCCGCCGCCGCTGCCGGCAAATTTGGTCAGCTGGCGCAGCGTGCCGCGATCCGCCGGGAAGCTCTCTTCCAGCTCATACCCTTGCTCGCTGGAGAACTGCATGAAGTCTTTCTCGCCGAGCGGCGACAGCTCCTGCGACAGCGCCTGCAGTTCAATCTCTTCGCCCGCCTGCAGCTGTTCATTGCAATAGCTGTACACCTGCTGGCGCACCGACTGGCGCTCGTTCTTGTCCAGCTGCGCATCGGCGCAATAGTCGTCTACCGCCTGCAGCAGCCCGCGGTTTTGCGCCTTGGTGTCCAACCCTTCGGACGCCGCCAGGAAGTCCATGAAGAAGTCGGCGACCTTGCGGCCCACGCGCCCGCGCAGGAAGGTCAGGTAGCGGGTCGATTCCGGGTTGGTTTCCCACTCGGTCAGATCGATGCGCGCAACGATATCGGCGTTGTTGATGTCCAGATAGTGCGTGGTGTTGATATCCAGCTCTTCGTTGACGCGCATGCTGTTACGGCTGTTCAACACCGCGATCAGCAGGTACTCCACCGCCAGATAGCGGTATTGGCCGAACAGTACCACGCCGCCTTCGGCGAACGGATACTTCGCCAGTTCGTCGCGCAGGCGGCCGGTCGCCGCGCGGCTGAAGGCCAGAAAGTCTTTATCGTCCTTGCGGCAGGTGCGCAGCGCTTCCGCCAGTTCGCTGCCTTCGTTGAACAGGCCTAAGGCCTTGCTCTTGGCGCTGTAGACGCGATGCAATTCCGCCATCATTTCTTCCACCGCCGCGTTGGCGGGAAGCAAGGAATCGCGCAGCACCACGTCCAGCGTTTGCTCGTCGCGTTTCACCAACTGATGCAGAGCGATCTGGTCGATATCCAGACTCATGGTAAATCCTCCTGTTCTTTAGGCGCGTATTCAAACACTGAAGGCCCCGCCCTGCAATACTAAAAAACTGCGGCAAACCGGAAAGGCGCAGCGAGGGGCCGCCCCGGCGCGGGCGAACGATTTCCCGAATGACAGGAAGTGATAAAAGAGCGGAAAATCACTGTCCTATACGGTAAGATAGAGCACTTTGCAGATTACTAAGCGCAATTTTATGCCACAATCATCCCGTTACAGTGACGAACACGTTGAACAACTGCTCTCAGAGCTGGTCAATGTTCTGGAAAAACACCATACCCCCACCGATCTTTCCCTGATGGTGCTGGGCAACATGGTCACTAATTTGATCAACACCAGCGTTGCCCCCGCGCAGCGGAAAACCCTGGCGAGATCGTTCGCGGAAGCCCTGCAGGCTTCTGTCCGTGAAGACAAAGCGCATTAATATTGACTTATGGTGACAAACCGTCAGCGTTATCGTGAAAAAGTCTCCCAGATGATTAGCTGGGGGCACTGGTTCGCCTTATTCAACATTCTGCTCGCCCTTGGGCTGGGTAGCCGCTACCTGTTTGTCACCGACTGGCCCGCTTCCCTGCTGGGCCGCGTCTATGCTCTGGTCAGCCTGCTGGGGCATTTCAGCTTTATCGTGTTCGCCGGCTATTTGCTGGTGATCTTCCCGCTCACCTTCGTGGTGATGTCGCAGCGGCTGCTGCGATTTATTTCCGCCGCGCTGGCCACCGCCGGGCTCACGCTGTTGCTGGTCGACAGCGAAGTGTTCTCCCATTTCCACCTGCACCTCAATCCGGTGGTGTGGGATCTGGTGGTCAACCCGGACCAAAGCGAGCTTTCGCGCGACTGGCAGCTGATGTTTATCTGCGTGCCGGTGATCTTCCTGGTGGAGATGCTGTTCGGCACCTGGAGCTGGCAAAAGCTGCGCAGCCTGAATCGCCGCCGTTTCGGCAAGCCGCTGGCGGCGCTGTTTATCAGCGCCTTTTTCGCGTCGCACCTGATTTATATCTGGGCCGACGCCAACTTCTATCGCCCGATCACCATGCAGCGAGCCAACCTGCCGCTCTCGTACCCGATGACCGCGCGCAAGTTCCTCGAAAAACACGGCCTGCTCGACCAGCAAGAGTATGAGCGCCGCCTGGTGCAACAAGGCAATCCGGAAGCGGTGGCGGTGGAATATCCGCTCAGCGATCTCAGCTACGGCGATAAAGGCAGCGGCTATAACCTGCTGATGATCGTGGTAGACGGCATTCGCGCCAAAGACGTGGCGCAAGACATGCCGGCGCTGACGCGCTTCGCTCAGGAAAACGTGCGTTTCAGCGATCATTACAGTTCAGGTAACCATGCCGATACCGGGCTGTTCGGCCTGTTCTACGGCATTTCCCCGACCTATCTGGACAGCGTGCTCGCCGGGCGCAAGCCGTCGGCGCTGATCAATGCGCTCAGCGATCAAGGCTACCAGCTGGGGCTGTTCTCCTCCGACGGCTTCAACGCCAGCCTGTACCGTCAGGCCCTGTTGACCGACTTCTCGCTGCCGACGCCGGCGCCGCAAAGCGACGCGCAAACCACGCAGCAATGGCAGCGCTGGCTGACGGATCAGGGCGATAAAGAGCCGTGGTTCTCCTATATCAACTTCAGCGGCGCCGAGCCGGCCGAAGGTGCCAAAACCCCGGCGCCGGCCGACTTTATCCAGCGCTATCGTACCGGCGCGCAAGACGTGGACGCCCAGATAGCCCAGGTGCTGGACACCCTGAAACAGCGCGGCCTGCTGGACAAAACCGTGGTGGTGATCACCGCCGAGCACGGCGTCGAATTCAACGACAGCGGCAAAGGCCAATGGGGGGCCGGCACCGGCTTCAACCAGGCGCAGCTGCAGGTACCGTTGGTGATCCACTGGCCGGGCACCCCGGCCCAGACCATCAGCAAGCTGACCGGCCATAACGACGTGATGCGCACCCTGATGCAACGGTTGCTGCACGTGAAGACCGCGCCGAAAGACTATTCGCAGGGCGAAGATCTGTTCACCGCCCAGCGCCGCAACAACTGGATCGCCACCGGCGATGGCAATCAGCTGGTGATCACCACGCCGACGCAGACGCTGATGCTGGACAACAGCGGCAACTATCGCGTCTACGATCAGAACGGCGATGAAATAAAAGACGAGAAACCGCAGCTTGCTCTGCTGTTGCAGGTGCTGACCGATGTAAAACGCTTTATCGCCAACTAACTGCTTAAAACTAAAGCAATCAAGTGGCGAGGCGCTTGCATTAACATCGGGAATCGGTAGTATGAATTTTCATAGCGTCGGCATGTAGCGCAGCCTGGTAGCGCACCGTCATGGGGTGTCGGGGGTCGGAGGTTCGAATCCTCTCATGCCGACCAAATTTAAGAAAACCTGCTGTTACAGCAGGTTTTTTTTCGTCTGCCGTTTACGCGGAAAGTTTGACGATCGCCGCAGGAATACCCTGGCGCACCGCCGCACCGGTTACCCAATCCAGCCAGGTGTTCGGCACTTCGCGCGTCGGATCGGCAAAGCCCAAATCGTTAAGGTTGATGCCGGCGGCGATGCGCTCATCCATCGCCAGCGGTTCGCCGTCCAGGTAGTGCTGGCTGGCGCCCATCTCCCGGTGGCCGTAACCGTGTTCCACCGCGATCACGCCTGGCATCACCCCCGCCAGCAAACTGATCTGCGCCTCCCGGCTGCCGCCCGGCGTACTGATGCTCACCCAGTCACCGTGTTGAATGCCGAAACGCACCCCGTCCACCGGGTTCAGGGCCACCAGGTTCACCGGCTTCACGTCGTGCAAGCGCCGGATCACCGCGGTGGAGCTGCTCATCACATTGGATTTGAAGGACATCAGCCGCAGCGGCCACTGCCGCTCAGGGTAGAGCTCTTCCACCGCGCGGCCGTCCGACAAACGCGCCGGATAACAGGTGGGGCAGCCGCTGAAACGCTCGCCGGTGATCGCATGCCGGTGCTTCGCCACTTCCGCATTCCAGATCTGCAGCGGCTTCTCCCAACGGTTGCCCACGCTGCCGTCGCGGCGACCGCTGTCATGATCGGCGAAGCGGCCGCCGCGGCTGTAGATAAACGCCACGCGGTCGATTTCATCGGCGCGCAGCGTCTGCGCAAGCTGCGGCAACAAGCGATCGACGCCGCACAGCGCCAGCTCTTCCGTCCTCGCGGCCGGCACCGGCGCCTTGCCGGCAAACGCCACGTTGGCGGCGGCGCGCAGATAATAATCCTCGGCGCGGTTGAGCGGCAGCAGCTCGCCCTGGCCGTCGCCGATAGCGCGATCGCCAAACCCCGGCAGCGCCAGGCGTTTGGCGACGGCGATGCAAAATGCCTCCATGGAAATCGGCTGCCCTTGCGCCGTTTTCGCGGTCGCCGGCGTCACTATCGGCCAGCGCGCGGTAGTGGCCTTGCTGGCGACGCCGCCCCAAGGGGCGCTGAATCCCCAGCTCTCAAAGTTATGGGTATCCGGGATAATATAGTCGGCCAGCGCCGTCGTTTCGTTGATAAACGCATCGATGGCGATAAACAGCGGCAAACGCGCCGGATCTTTCAATCGTTCCTCCGCCACGCCGCGCAACCCGGCGATACCGTACAGGGGGTTGGTCATGTTCGAGATCCAGACTTTCAGCGCGTACGGATACCCCGCCAGCGCCGACGTCAGCAGCTCGGTCAACTGCCCGGCGACGAACGGATACCAGGGCGCCCTGGCCGGCCAGGGTGAAACGCCCGCCGCCACTTTTTCGCGGTATTCGTCGGAGGTTTCATAGGCGGCCTTGCTGCGCGCGATATTCAGCCCCTTCGGTTTTACCAGGCCGGGAAACTCGACCAGGTTATAGCGCGGCCCCTCGGCAAAGCCGTTGAATTTACCGCCGCCGACGAAAACTCCACCCTCCAGGCTAAGGTTACCGATCAACACGTTGAGCATCATCACCGACCAGGTATTGTAAAACCCGTTTGCCGCCATCATCCCGCCATGGGCGATCACCGCCGCCTTGCGCCCATGGGCGGTAAAAGCCTCGGCCAGCGCCGCGATGCGCGCCACCGGCACGCCGCATTCCCGGCTGTACGCCTCCGGCGACAGTTTATCGGCGGCCTCTTTCAGACACTGGAAACCACTTTTCACCGCCACCTGCGCGCCGTCGTGCAGCGTCACCGTGCGGGTTACCCACAGCTCGGCACGGTCGCACGCCTCAGCCGGCACCAGCTCCCCCGCGCCGTTGACGACCAGCGGCGACGCCGACTCGGCGCCGTTCAGATGAGCAAGCGTCAGATGCTGCCCCGCCAGCGGGTGCTCGCTCTCGGCGATCACCAGATGCGTGGCGTTGGTCCAGCTCTTCTCGCCGGCGCGTTGCATGGCGGCCTCCGACGGGATGGCGAGATAGTCGGCCTGATAACGCCGGTTGTCGAGGATCCACTGGATCATCGCCATCGCCAGCGCTGAGTCGGTGCCCGGTAATATCGGGATCCAATGGCCATGATCGTCCGCCAGCGTGGTGGTCAGCGGCAACGCCGGCGCCACCACCGCATAGTGAAACTCGCTGCGCAATCTGGCGCTGGCCAGCTGCCGGGCCTGACGCTTGAACGGGTTGCCGGACTGCGCCGGCGAGGTGCCCATAAACAGCGCGAATTCGACCTGTTCCCAGTCCGGTTTCACATGCGGGTTCTTGTCCAGATCGTTCATCAATGCACCGGAGCCGGCACGGTAGGCCAGCCCACAATAAGCGCCGTGCGCGCCGAAGTTTTTGCTGCCGAAGCTGTTCTGGGCGAAGCGCCGCAGGAAGCTGTCGCGCCCATCGTCACCGGCGTTGGTCACCAGCAGCTGGTTGGCTTTCGGCCCCAGCCCCGGCCGCCGGGCGTCGATCGGCGTTTCCAGATCGCGGATCGCCCGCAGGCCGTCCACATGCCCCTCGCCGAACAGATCGCCGCCCTCCACCACTTCAGCGATCAGCTGTTCGAAGCTGATGCGTTGCCACTTGCCCTCGCCGCGCTTGCCGACGCGCTTCATCGGCTCCAGCACGCGCAGCGGGCTGTAAAGCCCCTCCAGCAGCGTGGCGCCGCGCGCGCAGGCGGTGGAACGGGCGTCGAGGCCGCTTTCGCCGCCCAGCTGCGCCAACGCCTCCTGCAACGGCAACGCCGAGTCGACGTGCCGTTCCTGAGACAGCGGATGATAAGGGTTGCCGGCAATGCGCAATACCCGATCGGTCTGTCTGTCCACCCGAACCCGCACGCCGCATTGCGTCCAGCAGCCGAAACACTGGGTCATTGAGATGGCCTGCTGCGGATTGCCTTGCCATTCCGGCATTGCCCGCCCTTCGGGCAGCAGAGAGTTGCCGTTGATGCGATCCAACGTCACCCGCCCTGAGGTGCCGTGAATCAAGCCGTCGATCGCCCGTTTGGCGACCTCACGATAGCTCAGGCCAAAAGCGGACAGCCCGCCGAAGGCCAGGCCCACTTTCAACCACTGACGCCCGGTGAGTTTAGCCATGTTGTTTTCTCCGCAATAAAAACGCCTGTGCTTCACGCACCATGATCATTAACGCCAGCCACAGCCCGAAAGTGCCGACGATCGCCAGCAAGCCGTCGGTACCCAGCGGCAGGCTATAGGGGGAATAAGACGCGTTGTATTTCGGGAGGGTTTGCACCTCGATCAACAGCGTCCAGCGCATCAGCCAGCTCAGCCCCAGCGCGCCGGCCACCAGCAGCGGCGCGCCGCCGCGCGGCAAACGTCGATAGGCGGCACACGCCAGCGCCAGTGCCCACAGCGCGATCCACCCGGCGGCATGCTGACGTGCCGTCGCCTGCGTCTGCAGCCAGTGGCGTACCGCCGCGCCGGATAGCGTATCGCCGCACACCCACAGCAGGATCGCCCCGCCGAGCAGCAACAGCGTCAGCAGCATCCCGCGCGCCAGCGGCGCTTGCAGGCCGGGCCGTTTGCGCATCGCCAGCAGCAACAGGGCCAAGAGCGCCTGCAGCGCGCTGAGGAACATCACGATCGGAAATCCATAGCTGAACCAGATGGGGCGGGCGCGCACGACGGAAACCTCACGCCCGGTGTACAACAGCAGGCCGATAGCTACCAGCGCACAAGCGGGCGCTATCCCACGCAGCAGCGCCACCCGCCTGCCCGTCAGCCGCGTAAATTCGACCGCGATAAACCACAGGCCGATCAACAAGGTAAACAGCGGCAAGAACAGCGCCCCCCACGGCATCCACGACCAGGGCGTCGGATAAGCGTAGAAATGCCAGAAACGGGCGGTTTGATGCAGATCGGCGGTCAACGCCAGCGGCGCGGTGATGGCGCACGTCAGCCCGATAAACAGCGCCATGCGCTCCAGATGCGCGGCGTTATCTCCACCGCGCCAGCGCCACACGCAGGCCAGCAACGCTGCGCAGGCGGCGATGCCGATAAAGAAGAAATATTGCACGGCCCACGGCAGCCAGCTCACCGCCTGCGGCTGGCTCAGCACTTCTGCGATCATCAGTTGGCGGCTCATCGTCCCTCCCCCCATAAGGCGACCTGCGCCCGGCCCGGCAGCGGCGTGACGAAGGCGTCATCCAGCCCCAGATAAAAGACGTGGGGCGCGGTTTGATTCTCCGGCTTGAGGACTTTGATCTCGGCCTCATGGCGCCGCAGCAGCTTGCTCAGCGTGCTGTGCGGATCGCGCATGTCGCCGATGATCCGCGCCCCGCCCACGCACGACTCCACGCACGCCGGCAGCAATCCCGCTTCCAGCCGGTGCACGCAGAAGGTGCATTTGTCCGCCGTTTGGGTGGCGTGATTGATAAAGCGGGCATCGTACGGACAGGCCTGCACGCAATAGGCGCACCCCACGCAGCGTTTGTTGTCGACCACCACGATCCCATCCTCGCGCTGGAAGGTGGCCTGCACCGGGCATACCGGCACGCAGGGCGGGTTGTCGCAGTGGTTGCACAGCCTGGGCAGCAGCACGTTGGTCGCCACCGCTTCGCCTTCGAGGCTGACCTGGTACTGGTTTACCGTGGTGCGAAACTCCCCGTGCGGCGTCTGGTTTTCAATGGCGCAGCTCACGGTACAGGCCTGGCACCCGACGCAGCGCCGCAGGTCGATCAGCATCGCATAGCGTCGGCGAACATCCCCCTCGCGCCGCGTCGGCGCCCACGTCAGCCCGGCTTCCGCCATGGGGATCAGCGAGGCCCCCGCCGTCAACACGCCCAGCCGCTGCAAAAACTGCCGTTTACCGAAATCCATGCGCCTCTCCCACACCCTGGGCATCACCCCGATCACGCTATTGATGCCCGTTAGATGAATAAACAATGTCGATGATTTACAGTGTAAAAATGGCATTGGGCTCAGCTCTATTGTGGTTAACCACATACCGAACCTAACGTTGATCTAAAACAAGTGACGACAGGCAGATTGCCCATCAGGAGGGGCCGTGAGGGTCGTGTTATTACTGCTGCTCAGTCTCGGCTGGGGGATGGCGGCACAGGCGGGCGAGTGGTCGGTCGGCGTGCTGGCGATGCGCGGCGATGCGGCGACCGCGCGTGACTGGCAGCCGCTAATCGACAGGCTCAACGGCAGCGTCGGCGGTGAACGCTTCTGCCTGCGGCCGCTCGATCTGGCGCAGATGCGCGAGGCGGTCAATCGGGGCAGCGTGCAGTTCGTGGTCACCAATCCGGCGCAGTTTGTGCAGCTGAACAGCCACTATCATCTGCGCTGGCTGGCGTCGTTACGCGCCGCCAACGGCGACCGGGCAACGGGCAACATCATCGGCAGCGTGATTCTGGTGCGGCGCGACAGCGGCATTACGACGCCACAGGCGCTGATGGGCAAAACGGTGGGCGCCATCGATCCGCAGGCCTTCGGCGGCTATCTGACCGGTTATAAGGCGCTCAGCGATGCCGGCATACGGCCCGAGCGCGATTTTCACCTGCGCTTTACCGATTTCCCTGCCGACGCCCTGCTCTATCTGTTGCGCGAACGCGCCATTCAGGCCGCCATCGTCCCCGTTTGCCTGCTGGAGAAAATGGATCAGGAAGGCCTGACCAATCCGGCGGATTTTCGCCCGCTGTTGCAACAGGCCGCGTCGGTTCCCTGCGTTACCAGCACGCCGCTTTACCCCAACTGGTCGTTCGCCGCCCTGCCCGGCCTGGATAACTCACTGGTGGATGCGGTGGCAAGAGCCTTGCTGACCGCACCGCCGCAGTCACCCTTCCTGTGGGGCGCACCGGCCTCGACCAGCGAGGTGGAAGCGCTGCTGCGCGCCGTCAATCAGCACCCGGAACAGCGGCGGCTGTGGCTGGATATCAAAAGCTGGCTGATCCAGCATCAGACGGCCGTCGGCCTGTCGCTGGCGGTGCTGGCGCTGTTGATCGTCAACCACATCTGGATCGCGCTGCTGGTACGCCGGCGCGGGCGGCAGTTGCTCCATGCCGGAGAGCAACTGCGGCGGCAGGAGCAGGCGCTGGAGAACGCCAGGCAGCTGAACGTCCTGGGGGAGATGGCCTCCGGCTTCGCACACGAGCTCAATCAACCGCTGGCGGCTATTCGCCACTATGCGCAAGGATGCCTGATCCAACTGCGCAACACGGACGCCGGGCATCCGTTGCTGGGGCCGCTGGAAAATATCGACCGACAGGCGCAGCGCGGCGGCGAGACGATTCATAACCTGCGCCAGTGGGCACAGCCCACCGCAGAGGCGATAGACCAAACGCGCTGGCAGCCCGCTGCGGTAAGCGAAACCGCCGAGCGGGTGTGGGCGCTGCTGCGCCTGACGCAGCGCTATCCCGGCCTGACGTTGTTCAACAACGTGGCGCCTTCGCTGACGCTAACCCTGCCGCCGGCGCTGCTGGAACAGCTGCTGGCGAACCTGCTGCTGAATGCGGCGCAGGCCGGGGCCAATGCCGTCTGGCTTTCCGCAACCCAGAGCGAACGGGCGATCGAGTTGCATCTGCAGGACAACGCGGGCGGCATGACAATGGCCGGGCTGGAACAGGCTTTTCGCCCCTTCAACACCACCAAAGCCGGCGGCATGGGGCTGGGGTTAGCCATTTGCCGGCGCCTGGCCCGCTATGGCGGCGGCGAAATCCGCCTGGCTAACCGCCCCGCCCCCGACAGCCGCAATGGGCTGTGCGTAACGCTGCATTTCATATTGAACGATGAGGAAAACCATGTCGCTAATTCATCTGGTGGACGATGACGTCGCCGTCACCGACGCCTGCCATTTTTTGCTGACCAGCCTCGGCCACGACGTGCAGTGCTGGAATGACAGCACCGACTTTTTGGCGCAGGCCGACCTGTTTCAGACCGGGATCGTCTTGCTGGACATGAGGATGCCGAAACTCGATGGGCACCAGGCCTACGCTGAGCTGCGCCGCCTCGGCAGCACGCTGGCGGTGGTGTTCCTGTCCGGCCATGGCGACGTGCCGATGGCGGTGGAGCAGATGAAGTACGGCGCGGTGGACTTCCTGCAAAAACCGATCGCCGCTGAACCGCTGATCGCCGCCCTCGAACGCGCGCACCGGTTTTCGGCCGTAGCCTGGCAACGCCATGAAACTTACGGCCGCTACCGCACGCTCACGCCGAAAGAACGCGACATCGCGCAGCTGGTAGTGCGAGGCATGATGAATCGGGAAATGGCGGAGCGGCTGAATATCGCGCTGCGCACCGTGGAGGTTCACCGGGCGAAAGTGATGGAGAAAATGCAGGCCGCTAGCCTGGCGGAATTGGTGATTCAGCTGCAGGCTCTGCCGCCCACGCCCCGGGAGTGAACGTATAAAGCCCTCATCAAGCTAACGTCCCGTATTCCTCTTCCCATGATTGACACAGCGCAATCCAGGTAATATATTCATTAGAAATATTAATGAATTACGGTAAAGTCATCTGTTCTCAACCAACAGGCCATCAGCATTCTTCGCATAACCCAGCGTAGCGCTTTCGCCTTCAGGAACCCCGTGAGGGAAAGGAGAGGCGTTGCCTTGAATAAAGCGAAACGATGGCCATGCGACATGACTCAAGCATCATTGCGCCACTATCTGGCCGCTTGGTTGACGTTTTAAATAAGTATGGATTATGAATAACAGAAGAACACGGACTAAATAAGGAATAAAAATGCAAGGAAATCTCAAGCTCTATGGCCTTTTTGTTGGCCTGACGGTGACCATTATGATCACCTGCGACACGTTGGTTTATAAGGTCTTTGATATCTATGGTTTTAAAATAACGGCCAGCGGCATTGTATTCTCTCTGTGTTTCTTGATCTCCACATTGCTTACTGAGGTTTACGGCTATAAATTGTCGGTCAGAGCAATATGGATCATGGTCTTCTGTCAAAGCTTATATGTCATAATACTTAATCTCTCAGCCGTTATTCAGCCAGAAAACAACGATATCGCCACGCACTATTATTCTTTGTACCACGAATTCTGGCGAGTCATGATCGGTACCTGGGTGTCCGTTCCGGTCGCTTATTTCGTCAATGGCTTCATTATTTCAAAGATGAAGATTATCTTCTCCGGCAAATACTTCTTTATCCGATATATTGTGGGCTCCATGTCTACGCAGGCCGCCCTGTTGCTGACAGCCTATCCGATCAGTCTTTCAGGAAAATACACCTTCATGGAGTTGGTTAACATCATAAGCACAACCTGGTCTTATAAAGTTGTCGTCTCCATTGTCTTGCTGCCGCTCGCCATCGCCTTAGTCGAGTGGGTGAAGAAGATAGAAAACACCGATCACTATGATTGGGGCACCTCATACAATCCATTTAAGTAATATCAACAGGGTCTAGCATGAAAGTAATTCAGATTAGCGACATACATATTATGCCTAATGAAACCGCGCTGGCTTCGAAGCATCTTGCTAATTTCGACAGGGCCATTGACTTCATTAATGCCAATGCAGATAAAATCAATGCCGACTTAATCATTGTGACGGGTGACATCTCTCATGATGGCGATATCCCCTCTTATGAGCGCTTCTTTAAGATAATGAACCGCACTTCCTTACCTTTCTATTTTTTCCCAGGCAACCATGACAACAAAAAGAACCTGGACGATGCAGCCCATAAACAGGGCGGCAACTATGATATAAACTCGTTTGAAGATGACGAATGGCGCATGCTCAGCATCGACTCGGTGGTTGATAACGAAGATTTCGGCAGGGTCTCGACGCATGCGCTCGACACGCTTGAAAAAGCCATCGCCGCAAGTGGCAATAAAAAGGTCGCCGTCTTCTTGCATCATCACCCTATTCCTGTAGGCACCCCGATTGTTGATAGCTGTATGTTAAACAATGCTGAGGAGCTATTGAGCCTCTGCCAACGATTAAACGTTAAGTTTATCGGCTCAGGCCATGCGCATACGTTATTCCAAAGAAAGCTGGGGGAAACCTTAATCTCTGTTTCCCCGGCAATTTGTTCGCAATGGAAAAACGGCACAAGCGATGTCAGCAGCATAGACAACTCGGCTTTCAGCGTAATTACGTTCGATGAGCATATTCACGTCGAACCCTGGTTTATTTAATCAACGTCAGTATTGTTTTTTTAGACTTGTCGCTTTTCTTTGCATTTTTCAAAGAGGCAGAGAGTGCTCTGCCTTCTTTTACCCCGGCATAAAAGGCTATTTTCGTCGCATCCAAGGACTCGGTTTTGTCGACAAGATCGCGATCCTTTAGGAAATCCGCCCCTGATATTGATATCGAGTCAACGTCGTTTTTCAACGTCCACATACAGTTTCTTTTTTCTTCATGAATCGACAGTTTGGCCGAGGCGATTTTTATTTTAGACTCGGTCTCGGCGATAAAAGCGATGTCTTTCGGGTTAACGTGCCTGAGAAAATCGCCCTCGATGAGTTGCGCCCAGTTTTTTTTCACGAAAGTATGGGTGCCAAACTCTTTGAAAAGCCAATATCCATCCGCCGTTCGGATCACACTGCGATCTAACGTATAGAGGTAACTGGGAGAGTATATTTTTCTTAGCCTTCTCATTATGTTAAATAAATCCATTTATTTCAGCCTCTTTGTCGTTTTCACTAGAACACCGACGATCGCATAATCGCTATAGGACTTCACGCTGCTATCTGAATCTAATGAGATATTTGTAAACAACAAGTCGTCGTCAGAAACAAAAACTCGCCTTAAGCATATTGGGTAATTTTTCAGCTTAACCAGGACGATGTCCCCATCACAAAATGGCTCCTTGAGGGAGATCACACAATACGTTCCGCGGTCTAATTCAGGCGACAGTGAATTATTCGTTATCTCTGCCACAAACAGCGAATCGTCCGTCATGTCATCGACTTCTGTCGTATAGGTATTTGCCGTTCTGATCGTGTTGGCCAGAAAACGCTCTACATCGCTGTAGCTAATGAGCGGCAGCGATCTCACATTGTGTTTGGCCTCCCCTGTGACGCTTAAATCCTTGTCAGTCAGCGCCCCTACTTTTACGCTGAAAAATTCACCAATGGACGCAAGCGTGGCGATCGTGGGATTCCCCACCCCTTTCCTCAGATTATTGATGGTGGCAATACCTATCCCTGTTTCGCTGCTCAACCGACTGGCGTCAATCCCGTGCATGCGCATGAGGTAAGTGAGGTTTTCGCCTATCATTTTCAATGACATACCATTTTCTTCTGATATTTTAATGTTGTTTGGTTGCATTATAATGTTTTAAACCTATACTTTAGCATCATTAAAGTGAATTAAAAACATTAAACCACTTCCAGGGTGGGCATGACAATGATCCTGGGCGAGAGACGGACGAAAAACACAAAAAACCTATTGTAATAAAATGATTTTATTGCAAACCATCGTTCTTGATGAACGTGACTGGTTTTTATTGAAATGATTCATTTTACTTATAAAAACTATCTAAGCAGGCTAACTCATATCCCGTTCATCAAGCTTCAGAGGCGCTTGACAACGCCCGGGATATCTTCATCGCATTCACGCCATAGCTGCCGCGGGAGAAACCTAAAATACTGATCATTAACCCCGCAGCAATTTAGTGCAAGAAAGCCCACCTGGAGAGCAAACCGCATCCCGGTTTAATTTTAAACGAAATGAGATGAATGCCTTTTTCAGCGCTCATAGAGCGACTATTGCCCAACACTCGGGATTTTTTCTCCGTCAGAACGCGAAGACGCTGCGTCAGCGCCCGTAGCGCCGAGTTCCGGCGCATACCTGCGTTGAGCAACATTATGCCAAGAACGGCGACCAGAAAGGTGGCGCCGGGCCTCCAACACCAGGGAGCCCCGGCCCGACGCCACCGCCTTACGTACTGATTTTTAAGGGTGAAAAATGCAGGCTGCGGGAATGATCACGCCCTTTGAAGATTCACGCACGAAGTGAGCGGGGAAAATGCAGGCCACTGGCCAGACATAAGAAAATGATTCTGCGGCAGGCTTAGCCCCCCGTAGCGCAAGCAAGAATGAACGCCTCATGCAAAATTGCTTTCCCACTCTTGCCAACCCGCCTTCCTCAGGCCAGAATACTGTACATTAAATCAGTGTTTACAGGTGAGTCATGTTTGTAGAATTAGTGTACGACAAGCGCAACGTCGCTGGGCTACCCAACGCCGCCGAGATTATTCGCAACGAGCTGGAAAAACGCGTGCATGCGCTGTTTCCTGAAGCCGAAGTGCGCGTAAAACCGATGCAGGCCAACGGCCTGAACTCCGATGCCAGCAAAAGCGATCGTGAGAAGCTGAACCGAATGTTGGAAGAGATGTTCGAAGAAGCGGATCAGTGGCTGGTCACGGATATTTGACGGGAAGACTGATATTCGCAGGGAGAAGACTCCCACCCAGCGGGAACCCTGCATCGCAGAACCGGCAGTCGTTCTGCCCGAGCCTATCGGTGATAATGCCGGCGCCGATGCAATAGGCGGCCAATAACCTACTGCACCGGCATTATTTACCTGGCATCCACTTTATTTATGAAGCCGCGTTGGTTTCCGATGGTGCGTCATCGTTTGATACCAGCGCCTCCGGCGGCAGCACTTCCACCGCTTCACGCACCGGCATGGTGAGGCGCAGATCGATCCAGCGCCCTTCAGGGATATCCATCGCTTCGCCGGCCACAACCGTCGCGGTATCGATATCAAAACGACGTTTGCTGATTTTCACCGTAATCACGCCGTCGCTGTCGGTGGCGGTTTCCACAAAGCACAGGCGGTTACCGTTCACGTCCTGCGGTACTTCGATGGTCCAGCCCTCCTTTGCCAACCCCAGCGAACCTTTCAGTTGATAAACGCCGGTGGAGATTCGCTCAGCACTTACCCCTGTCGCCTCACCGTTAACGGCGACATAGCCGGCCAGAGCAAAGCCGCCGTCCAGATAGTCAGCCTGCATATGCTCAGGCGCCGCGGACAATCTGGCGATCGGCGAGGCCTTCTTGATAAAGCCGTTGGCATCAACGGTGGTATTGGCTTCCGACCACATCCAAACCCAGGGGGTAAACGCGGTGCCATTCCAACTGCGCACGGCGATTTTCCCTGCTTGAGCCGCATTCACGCCATAGCCGTAACAGGTTTGTACCGTCCTAAAGCTGTCGTCGGTTCCCGTCTGCGTCACCGCCCATGAGCGCGTATCGAGGAAATATGTGCCAACATCTTTAAAGGGATTGCCAATGGGGTCAGTGCCTACATAACCGCGCCGGCTTTGCATTTGCGCATTGAAGTTACCTTTGCTGGCGGCGATAACGCCTTTAGTCAATCCCCAATCCTTCAGGTTTGGAATGTCTGCGACGGTGGGTTGGTCGGACGAGCTAAATAACCGCGACCAGGTGATGGCCGAAGGCAATGCGGTGGATGAGCTCCCCACCCAGGCCTGCCGCGAAATCGATGTGGCAAAATACGCGCACGACGGGCCACCATCCACCGGCAACGTTAATAGCCCGCCGGACGCGTTGCCCGGCCGATTGGCCGTTGCTACCGTGTAGCGCTGAATCGAGGATTTATTATCCTTCGCGAATGCATCCTCAGTATGCATTGGTCCGGTACCAAAACCACCGATAGCAGATTGGGCGACAGTGGCATAATCGGGCAGCGCCTGCGATTGCGAGAACGAAACGCCTGTACGCATGTCAATTTTCATCACCCCAACCGGTTCCACCGATTGTTTTACCGCCTTATGCTCCCAGCGCAGACCGGCGGCATTCGCGTAGGTGATTTGCTCAACCGTATACCAGCAGTTGATGGTGAAGCTATTCACTTTCACATAGATATCATAATTATCGCGACTGGATTCAATAACCTGAATATCCAAGATCGGCGTTCCGGCATCATTAATAAAAGTACCGCCAATACGGTTGACCTTATTGGTCGTATCGCTGGCGCCAAGATTACCCGTTCTCAGCATCAGGCGTGACAGGCCGGCGTTATAAACAAACCCGTTATAGCCATTCGAGCCGTAGAAATTGAGCGCGATCCCAACGCCATTTTGCCCCGCGTTTTTAAACTGCCCCAACAGGAACCAGGTAGAGACATTGGTGTTGTTCTCCGGCAGCTTGAAGCGCACATTGTCAAAGGCGGTCACCACCTGAGTGGCGCTCTTCGCCGCATTTTGCTCACTGATTTTTGCCGCTGCAGCGGAGGAAAATGCCTTGCCGGCGGACGCTGCCGCTTCTGCGCGCAGGCGATCGACGGTTTGCACAATCTCCGGTGTGATATCGCTTTCCCCTGGCCGACGCAGGAAATCATTGAGCGTGCCGGGCAGTGAATCGTTATAAACCTCGATAGCCCCCACCCGCTCCGGCTGCGCGCCATACACAGAAATGATGACCTCGTAAGCGCCCGGCTCCACGGTCAGAGAATATTTACCGCTCTCATCCGTCACTGATTGTGATTTAGCCAGGCTCAGGACCGTTGACGAGGTTCTGACTGCGCGCAGGGTAATGGTTACGCCGGAGCGAGGATCGCCGTAAGGGCCTTTTAATACGCCGCTGATTAATGTCATTGTACTTTCTCCATGAGTTCTTTGATTAATTCATCCTGGCGATCGATTCTATCCAGAGCCTGATTCAATGCGGCCAGGGCCACATATCCCAGCGTTGAATAATCGACGGATTTTACTCGAGTAACAGTTTCACCGTTTTGCAATTGTAAAGAACCGCCTTCAGCAACAACCTGGGGAAGTTTCTTTTCAATTTCTTGTGCGATACCACCAATAAATGGCTTGCCATCTCGCTTGCCAGTATAGAGTTTTAGACCACGAATGAGTGCTATAGGGTCTGCAATTTCTTTTACTTCAGTTTTAATTCTAAGGTCTGAGCCAGTCACCCAATTTCCGGTTAAGTTATTAAAGTCTCCGTTATTTTGTAGACGCACCTCATGCCAGATATTGGCGTAATCCTTAAATGAAATCGCGCCATAATCAGTTACGCCAATTTCGCGACGACAAAACATTTGCATGGCAGTGACAACGCCACCTGCAGTTGTCATCACCGATAGTAATGTCGGGCCATCTACAGTTCCGCTAGATCTGGTAAAAGTCTTTTCAGCACGGACATTAGATGACCCCGTATCACCAGAGTTTAAATGAATGCCATTTCGCCCCATCATGGTATCATCAAATGTCGTTGACTTGCGGAAGCGTGAATACCCACCCACATCAAGATTTGCCGCTTGCCCTGTCACCACAGATCCCTGTAAAGACAGTGAACCTTTAATTTCCTGAGCAGTACTAATCGTTTTGTCTAACTTATTATTGAGAGAAGCTGAAATATTATTCCAGGCCGGGCCGCTATAGGTGTTACCGTCCGGCAACTTAACGGTCATATTTCCGGTATTACTGAAGACCTGCTGCCAGTTCTCTTTATCGAGGTTCAGCCCACGCAGGGCTTTCGCCGTTTCGGCGGCCAGTTGGGCGGTGATAGCATTCATCGCATCGCGCGGCACGGCATACCATGCCGCACCCGCCTGCGTTGGGCCGTCATAGGCTTTAATCAGCGTTACCTGAGTGGCGCTATCAAGGGTTTTTACCGGCAGCGTATAGGTGACGCCGCCGACAACGCTCACAATGAAATCACCGGCTTTCAGCTCGGTATTAAACGCTGTCCCCGTACCTTTCACTACGGCGGAATTATTCGTTAGGGTTAGAGTGCCTGCTGGCATGATGCTCTCCTGAATTTAGGCAATAAAAAACCTGGTGCGATGACCGGGTCATTTGATATTTTTTTGCTGCTACAACCAATAGAGCTATATCGACTATCGAACATTGAACATTGAACATTGAACATTGAACATTGAACATTGAACATTGAACATTAATGCCTTGTTGTACATTCAATTATCATTACATGCAGCAAATAAAAACAACACTTGTAATAATGATACTTACCCAGGGCAATATATAGCAGTAATAATCCATGCCATATATTTCCGCATCGCTATTTAAACTCGAATTTATTCTGGCGACTAGTTAAAAAGCAGACCCCACCCAGCCATGATTAAGTGAACATGACAAATTTAATCTTTTGCCTATTAAAATAAATATCATATAATTTCATTATTCACCATAACATAACAACTGAGTTCTTGTCAGTTTTAGATGGCTTTAAATATTACTTGCATTGATTAATAATCACTCAAAATAGACTTTACAAATAAGATTTAGTTGCTAATTAAATCATTATATTACATTTACACCACGATAATTGGTTGGCAGCCCGTCAACATCAATAACCATAACCTGAGATCTTGATCTTGTATTTGCCCACCCATCACGAGGAGGTGTCCAGAGATACTCTCCACGCGGAACAAGGGAAATCGTGATTTTGTTGTCCCAGTCAGAAAAATGGAAACACTCATGAAGATATGTACCATTATTTCCCGTCCAGCTCCAGGTAATCCACCCTCGAGGCACTGGCATTGCCATAGCTAAATTACCCGCTCCAGCAGATCCAATTACGGTCCAGTTAGCGCCCTCAGGGTTTACCGATGAGTGATTCGGGTAGCCAGGATCAAGCCAAAAAACGTTTCGTATTTTCATAAAATACCAGCCGCTATCAAATATCAAGCTACCACCACGATTGAATAGCTGTAACCCATGCAGAGATCGCTCGGGCGGAATCCATCTGTCGAAAACGTAATACTGAATCGTGCCGACGTCTTTGTTCCACCATTTATAAATGCTGGACTTCATTTCAACGGTTACCGACTCCCCCGGACTAGCCCCTGTAAATTCACGCTCATTTCCTGCAACACAAGATACGCGCTGATCTGCACTCATTGGTTTCAGAAATACAATAGGGCAAGTGAATCCAGTTAAGTCAAGTGTTACACTGTTTCCTGCTGCCGGATTTGACTTACCAAACTGCCAATTATGAATTTGACCGGATGAACGAAGACTGAAGTTAATGTCATTAACCGTTGCTATATTATGGCCATATTTGTTGAATAGCTGAATACCGTACGAACCATCAGGCATTGTAAACTCCCCAGTGAACCGTCATTAAACCGTTACCAACACCGACAGTATCATCGGGATAGCTCATATTGAGCCCATCAAAAGTTATCTCAACAAAATCGGGCCCGCAGTAGACATCAGGAATGCTGTATGCAAATCCCCAACCCTCTGGGGTTTTTGCTCCCGCTGTTGGTGTCACGAATGCATAAGGCGTTCCACCGTTGAATGCTATCCCAGTTATTCTATGCTGCCAAAATGGAGGGGTGTTATTAAAGAACAACAGATACGGCACATCATAAGACCCTAGCCATCTTGACATAATAGTGTTTTGGTCATAACGCAGATTACCTGTATCGTCTAATACTTGCCATCCATACTGTTCGCTCATTAATAAAGCCTCCCCATACGTACGCGAACGACATTATTTTCATCCGTAAATATCATATTATTGTCAGGCTTGCTTATTCGCCACCCACCGTTTACCCCAAAGTTGTTAGATTGTATATAGTTACCAATCTTGGCATTACTGATTGTTCCATCCTGAATAAAGGCATTATTCATAAACACCTGCCCATCAACCACGACAAACGGCGAATACTGATTGCTGTTGTTGCCGCTCATCAGCACAAACTGATTGGCGTTAAAGCCCACGCGGGTGGTGACCGGCCTGCCGTTTTCCGCCAATACCGCGATCGACATACCCGCGTTGTAGAAGGTGCCGTTCACCCGCACACCCGCTTTCAACGTATGGATGGCCGTGGCACCGTCGGCGTCGACCGTCGCCGTCAGTTTGTCTTCCAGCACCGCCGTGACGTCGTCAATCTGCGCCTGCACCTGGGTTTTCATCTCCGCCAGCCCGCGATCGACCTCCGCGATGGTGGTTTTCACCACCATGATATCGGCGCGCACCGTGCCGTACTGCGCCCACTGGTGATCCACCGTCGCGTTGTTGGCCAGCGCATTCTGCAAGATGGCGTCGATATTGGTGTCGATATCGCCCACCAGCCGCTCACCGTCTTTCGCGGTCAGGAGATCGTCGCCGATGTTCTCCAGATAATCGCCGGCGTCCGCGTTCGCCTGCCCGGCGGCCCAACCCGTCCAGTCCCCCTGATTGCCGGTGCGGTCTTGCAGCCGCGCGCGGAACCAGAAGGCCTGGCCGGCCTTCAACCCGGTCATGGCGTGGGTGTGCAGCGGGTACGGGATATCGGCCAGCAGCATCGCGTTATTTCCGGCGGCGTTGTCCGCATACTGAATTTCGGTTTTCAGCGTATCTTCAGCGCCGGACGGGAACGCCCAGTCGAGCTGAATGCCCCACAGCAAAGGCGATGCCTTGAAGCCGACCGGCATCGGCGGCTTACCCTCTTTGCCCTTGAGGTAGGTTTCCATCGAGGTCGCCCAGACAGACGACACATTGCTGGCGTTGATGGCCCGCACGCGAACCCGATAACGACCGGCGTAAATCCCCGGCACCTCGAAACCGAGCGCCGAAGTGCGCGGCACCGACACCCAGTTGCCGTTATCTTTGCGCCATTCCGCCTCATAGGCGATGGCATTTTCAACCGCGCCCCAGGCGGCGCGCAGGGTGGTAATGGCAATACCCTGGTTCACCGAGGAGTAGCTGTCGATGGCGATGTTTTTCGGCGGCGCCTGCACACCGGGCGGAATAATGGAAATCGGCCGATCGTCGATACGCGCGCCGGTATCGATGCGGGCGTATTTATTCGGATCGTGTTCCACGGCGTTGACGGTATAAGTATTGTCGCCGTTATCGGCGATGCCCACCACGCGGTAAAGCTGCACCGCCAGGTCGTCCGCGTCGATGGACCAGGCCGCCTCCGGCGCCGGCGCTTCGCTGTAGGCGGTGGTGACGGTCACCACGCGTTCATTCACCGCCTGCACGGTGCGCGCCTGCGCCCGGCCGGAAGGCAGGTTGACGATCAGGCGATCGCCGGCTTTGGCGCCCGGTTTCCTGTCCAACGTCAGTTTACGGCCGTCCACGCCGCTGAGGCGCCCGCCAATCACCCGCCCGGCCAGCATCTGATCCGCCACGCCGACGATATGCCCCGGCATGGGGATCATACCGTCCAGCCCCACGGAGAAACTGACCGTGCGATCTTTACTGTTGGTCAACAGCGCCCAACGGCCGCGGCGATTCGCTTCGCTCGGCGTGGTGCAGCCGATGGCCGTCAATTCGGTCTGGTTCACGTCATAGCGGCGCACCAGATCGCTGTCGAATACCGCCTCTATCGCGTCGGCGTAATGGTTGCCCGGATCGGACCAGCTGACCATCGCGGTGCTGTAGCGGGTGCGTTCGCTGGCGGACGAGTAGGTAAACTTGCCGTCGATGACGTTGGCGCGGGTGTAGGTGAAGTCCATATCGCGCGGCATGTCCGCCAGGGCGACCATTTGGTTTTGCCCCCAATAGGTCATGCCGCGGAAAATGCCGGCCAAATCGCTCAGCACCGTCCAGGCCTCTTCCCGCGACTGCAGATAAACGTTGCAGGTAAAGCGCGGCTCCATGCCCTCGCCGCCGCGCCCGTCCGGCACCGGCTGATCGCAATACTGCGCGATGCGATACAGCTCGGACTCGGAAACCTGGGAAGCGTCGATGCGATCGCCCAGGCCAAAACGCTCGGCCAAAATAATGTCGTAAAACACCCAAGCCGGGTTATCGCTGTAGGCCCATTTAAAGCCGCCGCTCCAGATGCCGGTATAGCTGCGCGTTTGCGGATCGTAGTTGTCCGGCACGCGGATCAGGCGGCCGCGCGGTTTGCAGCTGATCTTCGGGATGTTGGGGAACTGCTTTGAGTCGAACTCCACGTAAAGCAGCGCAGTGTTCGGGTAGCGCAGCTTGGCGTCGATGATTTCGGTCAGCGCCTCGATGTTCATGCGGTCGGCGATCCGGGCGCTGTTGGCGTTAGGCGTCAACCGACGCACGCGCAGCTGCCATCCCGTGGTGGCCTTCGGCAAGTTGATACGGTGCGAGCGTTCATACAGCGAGGTGGTTTTATCGTCGATCGCCGCCGTTAGCACCTCCTGGTAGCTGCCGCCGTCGGTCGCCACGTCGATGGCATACTCGATGCGATAGCCGTTGACGTCGCCGTTGTCCGCCTGCTTTTGCAGCATGGGCCACCCCAGGCGCAGGCGGACGGCGGAAAGTTGCAGGTTCGCGACGGAACGCACCCACGGCGCGCCGCTTTTCAGTTCGCTGCCGACCGAGATCTCATTCTCAACGGCGGGAATGCCCTGGATATATTCCTGCGCCTGCGAACCAGGGCGGAATTCCCAGCGGAAACCGGGAAAGTTTTCCGTTCCGTCGCTGCTCAATACCGGCGTGCCGTCAACAAAAATGTTTGTGCCATCCAGCCCGCCGGCAAACTCCCCTTCGCCCAATGCGAACAACATCTTCGCTCTGGCGATCGACTGAATGCTGTCCGGCGATTCTACCGGCGTGTGGCCGCCACCGCCGCCGCCTTTTCGCCCACGGATCATGTTCTGTGCCATATTTCGCCCATAAAAAAAGCCGCTATTGCGGCTGTCTGTTCAAACGGATGATGGTTATTGCTGGTCTTCGGTATAAATGCCCGCGGAGATAATCGCCCCGCCAATTTCACGCGTGCCGTACAGCACGCCGACGGGGTTGCCCTGCGCCGTGGTATTGACCGGCCCGCCAAAAGCATAGCTCGGTTTATTTTCCGGGCCTTGCCGCATGCGCAGCCCGCCCATTTGCGGGGAAAGCATTTGGAGAATGCCACCGAGGGCCATGGAAGCACCGGCCATCGCCGCCATGCCAGTTCCCCCACCCGCCGTAAATGCCCCCAGAGCCCCCGTCCCTGCACCCGCAGAAACATACATGGCCACGGCAACCAGCGCCACGCCCAGCACGGTCTGGAATAATCCTGCGCGCTTGCTCCCAATCACGACGGGAACAAGGTGGATATCTTCCGTCCCTTTGGTGAGCTCGAGTTCATCCTGCCCGACATTGCGTTTACCAACGAAAATAGAAAATGTCAGGCCACGTTTGTGCGCTTCAAGCATGTAGCGTTCAAAGCCTGGAAGCAGATTTTTCATCGCATCGATCGCTTTTGGCACCGTTGGCGCCCGATATTTAAATTCGCGGCCGAAAACCTTAATCATGGGACCATGAAAACGAATGGTTCTGAGAGGAATATCAATAAAATCCATACAACCTCCAATAAAAAGCCCCACTAGAATGGGGCTGTATATTTACTTGCGGGCGCTATTTATTATTATTTTACATTCGCGCTTATTAAGTTCAATACCACCTAGCGCTGTGGTTCCATTTTTACAGTCTGTTGAAAGTTTTCTAATACTCAACGCACCATATCTATCACCTTTTGCATCAAGTAGTTCGTTAATTTTTTTTGAGTCTGCCGTATTATATTTTGCTGAGCATTCATTAATGCCATAAACCAAGCCCACTTCCTTACATACTCACCAAGAATTGGATCTTCGTCTATTTCTTTATGATGACTAAGATATGCATCCAGTGTAGTTGCATTAGCAAAAAAAGAAGTCATAAAACACAAAGCCAGCGCAGAGATTATTTTCTTCATTACCCTTTTCCTTAAGCTGAAAAGTGGAATGATAGCATCACATCAGCGCTTTGTGCCGCAGCACCTTCACCGTCCGCTCCTTCCAATACCCACCGTAAGGCACCCGCTGGCTGAGCATGCCATACATATGGTGCAGCAACAGGCCATCTGCCAGCAGAATGCCAGCGTGGTTGGCCACCGGCGCCGAAACCTGCATGATCGCCATATCCCCCGGCTGCGGCGGGCCATCGAACTCGCGAAAGCCGCAGGCATGCCAGTTATCCAGATAGCGGTTTTCACCCCGCTCCCACCACGGATAATCAACGCGGTAATCCTGGAGCGTTATGCCGTGCTCCTGCCGGAAGTAGCTCATAACCAGCCCCCAACAGTCGGTATGCCCCAGCACGAACTGGCGGCCCACCAGCGGCCGTTCGCCGCGCGGCAAGAGGGTGCGTAAATCCCCCTCCGGCCAGCTGGCTATCGCCCAAGGCAACTCCATCGCGTCGCACTGCGCCTTGTCCAGCTCACTCGGCTGCGTGGTGGCGTCCGGATGGCTGTGCACGATGAGGGTGATGGTACCCCATTCGGCGGCGGCCACGTAGTCTTCCGGCGCCAGATGAAACTGCTCGGTGGGGTTGTCCGCCAGGTTGCGGCACGGAAAATAGCGCTCCACGCGGGATTTTTGCGCCACCACGCCGCAGCATTCGCGCGGATACTCGGCCCTGGCGTGCGCCATAATGGCCGCCACGGTTTTTTCTTTCATGCTCGCCCCCTACTGCCGGATTAACGCCGCGCCGGGGAAGCCGCCGAACGGCAGCGACTCGTGCTCGCCAAAGCGTTTTTGGCAGTCGCTCAGCAGCCCGCCGCAGCGATCCAGGCTCGGGTCATCCACCGGGTTGCCCTTGTCGTCAAAGTAACGGCTACCGGCGTAATCGCAGCCCTTGCCGGTGCGATAGCCGCCGCGCGAGCACCAGGTGCACAGGCTGTGGATTTGCCGGGTCGGGATGCGCAGTCCCCGCAGGTCCGCCGGGCTGGAGAGCTCGAACTCCACCGCTTCGTCGCTTTCCGTCGCCTTGCGATCGATGTAGAACACCTGCAGCTTTTCCTGCAGCGGATCGGCCGAAGGGTTCCCCTGCGGGAAGTTGCGGGCGTCAAGGTAGTGCACCAGCGTGTCGTGGATCCGCACCTTGGCCTGCGCCATGTCCTCAAACTGCAGGCAGAGCGCGCTGATCAGGCCATTGATATTGGCGACCGACAGCTTAGGCGCATTGCCCTGGCTGTCGGCGGAGATCTCCAGCCCTTCGACGCTAAACGGCCACGGGCCGTACTCCTGCCCCTGCCACCAGAGCGATTTCGCCGGCAGTTTGGTTTCATCACCGCCGGCGGCGGCCAGCTCTTGCGGCGTAAAAGGCAGGGTATCGCAATGAAAGCGCAGAATATCGGCGCCAAACCGGGTGCCGTCTACCTCAATCAGGCGGATGCGGTTGCCCGGCTCCAGCTTTTGCAAATCTGAATTCAGCATCGTCTCCCCCGGTTAAACGTGGAAGGCCTCGGTAAACGTGGCCGTCAGTGAATAGTTGTCCCCGCCCATGGCGACCGGCTTATAGCCCTCGCAGCGGTACAGGCCGGGAACCTGAGTTGGTGGCGTCCATTGGAAGGACTTCACCCCGTGATGGTTTTCCAGAAAGACGATGATCGGCGTGATGTAGTCATACTTGCCGACAAAGGTCAGATCCCAGGAACGCACGATCGGGTTAATGCCGTCGCCGGAGACCTGCGCATAGCCGTCGCCGAACTGCGCCTTCCTGACGCGAAAACGCATATCGCCGGCGGCATTGACGCGCGCCGGAAATTCAAATGTCTGAATGCCCATTACATCCCCTTGATTGCTTTCCAAATCGGCTGGCCAGGCATCAGGTTGCGGTTGATCACCTTCTGGCTTTCCTGCGCGGCTATATTCCCCATCTGTTTACCGAACTCGCCCCATCCCGGATCGGCCTGCGAACTAACGTTGCCGCCGTTCTCGATGGTGATGTAGACATTCGGCGCCGCCGCAGGCTGCTGGCCGCCGCCGATCGCCCGCACGCCGAGCGAACCGTCCGCGCCGCGTTTGAGCGGCATGATGGCCTCCGGCCCGGCTTCGCCCATCAAGCCGGCGCCTCTGGCGAACGCGAACAATGTGGGATTGCTGACGATCTGGCCGCTGAATGCGCTCAGCGAAGGCGAGGCGTACACGCCGCCCTTGGCGTTAGGGACATAGCCTTGCCAACCGGTCGGCATGCCCATCGCGCCTGAACCGGCCGCGCCCGCGCCGGCGCTTGCAGCCCCGCCCAGCAAACCGCCGCCGATGCTCATAAAAGTAGAGAGAAAGGTTCTGGTTAACAGCGCCTGCATCGCCAGATCGATCAGTTGCTGAACGATGGACTGCGTCATGGAGGTCATCAAACCGAGCATGCTTTGCTTAAAGTTTTGCGTCCCGGTCAGCAGATCGAACATCATGCCGGAGGTCCGTTCCCGCGTCATGTCCACCAGCCCCAGCGCCATCTTGTGCACGCGGCTCTGCCCGCCAAACAGACTCAGCGCCTGCTGATACTGAGCGTCCGACGATTCCTGCGTCGCCGCCTGCATCAGCTGTTCATAGCGCTGTTTATCCAGAATGCCTTGCTGGTAGTAGGCCTGGTATTGCGCCTGCTGCTGCACCAGTTGATTGTTAAGCCGAGCGGCAGGATCCACATCACCGGCAATGTTCATGCGCGGCGCGGCGAGCGCGTCGGTTTCAGCCTTCAGCCGCTGGCGCATCGTCTCTTGCTGCTGCATCCGGCTGGCAGTCTGGTATTCGCGTTCGGTCAACAGCCGCCCGTCATACAACGCCTTCAGCTCCTTGCCGACCTCTTGATCTTTGCGTACCGCCGCCTGCCCTGGTACGTACTGCTCAGCCAGCTGTTGCCGCTGCCGCTGATACTTCTCGGCGTTCAGCGCCATCGCCCGCTGCACATCGGCCTGCCCGGCACCGGCCGCCTTGGCCGCTGACACCAGCTTGGCCTGCGCGCTTTGTTCATCCTGAGTGATTTTGTCGAGGCTGCTCAGATGCGCCTGCTCGATTTCCTGACGCAGCTGCTGGTACTGCTCAAGAGACTGCTGCTTGCCGTTATCGCTAAAAATACGACCGACAGGAGTGACGCTTGCTTGATGGCTCTTAGGCTTATCAGGTTTGGTCTCAACATGGCTGTCGTTGCCATTCTGTGCATTGACGGCGTTGTTTCGCCGGAGCCGGATCGCTTTCTCGCCCTTAATGATATCTTCCAACTGCGCTTGCAAGGCGTTTCGTTCTTTTCTCACCTCTTTTGGATCAGAGTAGAGGAATCCCAACATCCCTTTGCTTCGGCGCTCTAAGCCAGCAATTCGGATATCGCTCCTACGCGCCAGCTGGTTCTCGATCTTGGTTTTTTCCTCACTGAGCGTCTTTAACTGATCGTCGAAGGTATCAATTTTGACGGCGAGCTTTGCCTTGGAGAGTTTACTGAGATCTTCGCCCGTCTCGGCCGCCACATCTTTCAATGCCAAAGCCGACTCGCGGGCCAATTTGTTTTGCTCATGGAAGTACAGCATCGCCAATCCCGCCTGGATGGCGACACCGATCGGGCCGCCAAGCGCACCCAGCGCGATGTTGGCGACGCGAGAGGCAGAACCGACGCCAGCCGTCGCCTGAGCCGCCCCGCGCGCCGCCGCCGCCTGATCGCGCCAGGCCGCCGCGCTGTCATTCAGGCCGCCGGCCAGTTTCAGCATCTCCTCCGCGCGGCTGCCGCCTTCGCCGGAGGCGCTGCTCGCCTGGCGAGCCGCGTCGTCCAACTGCTTCATCTGCGCCGTCGCAGCGACGGTGATGGACGCAAGTTCGGTGAGCGCCTGCCCATACTGGCGCGACGTGGCGGCGAGCCCCTGCAGCGACAGCTCGACGCCGGCCAGCCCCGCCAGTTTTCCCGCCAGGCCACCAAGCGTGCCGCCGATGCGTTGATACGACTCGTCGGTCTTCTTCGCGTCCTGCTGAGCCTGGCGGTTAAATTTGGCGGATTGTTCCCCGGCGGTACGGTAAGCCGCCGTCAGTTTGTTTTTAAAGTTGGTGTCATTCAGTTGCAACCCGACGACCAACTGTGCGGTATCAGCCATTTCCCAGCACTCGCATAACGTCAGCACACTGCATATCAATACTGCTTTGCGCGGGCTGACCGGATTGATGAACGGGGGCACTCTCCGCCGCATCGGCCGTCATGCCTTGCAGTTTGAAGTATGCCCGCCAGTGATTCAGGATGTGCGCCGGCAGCGCGGCGATCTTGCGAGGATCCGACTCACCCCAGCGATCGGCCAGTTGGAACACCAACATCAGCCAGGGCGAGTCAGTCAGTTTTTTTCCGCTTCCTCCAGGCTGCCGACCGCATGGCGCTTAACGGCGCCGATGGCTTCGACCAGCGTCGGGTTGTCGTGCGCCGCCAGCAGATCTTCAACGCTCGGCAAGGCGCCGGCCGGGATGCGTTTGCCGTCCGGCGTCATCAGGCAAGACAGCAGCAGCTGCACGTTGAGCTGTGCGGCTTTGTTCATATCACCGCTGTCGATGGCGGCCTTCATGCCGTCTTCGTTTTCCTGCAGTTCCGCCGCTTTCAGGCGGCGGATAAAGGCTTTGGCGCCAAAGATCTGCGTTTCGATCACGTGGTCGTCGGATTTCAGCAGCGCCGTTTTCAGCGCTTTCAGATCGTATTTCTCAGTCATCGGTTTTTCCTTGTTCATATAATGTGCTCTGCATGAAGAAAATTGCCGCAGGCCACATGGCCCGCGGCGGAAGCGATCGCGTCGAGCGCCCTCAGGCGTTAAGCCAGCGCGCTCGTCGGTTCGTCACACCTTCGGGGTAACCGAGCCCCAGGTGTTGCTGTTTTGCTTGCCCTGAACGGTAATCTGAATGACTTCACTCGCCGGGGCGGTGATCTCATTCATTTTCCAGCCGGACAGCGACAGGATGGAGGTGGAAGTGCGGCCGTTCGGCAGCTCGACGTAAAACTGTACCGTTTCGCGCTTGTCCGCCGCATTCAGCAGCGCCGCGAAATCGGCGTTGGACGGATCGTCGATGAAACCGATGGATTTCTCCGCGCCTTCCGGCAGGTCGGAAATAAACTGCTTGGCGGTATCCAGCAGCGTGGTGCAATCGACAAAACCGCCGGTTTGCCCCATTTCACCCACCGCTTTACAGTTGGTCAGCGCCTTCATGGCCGTGGGCGCAGCCCCAACGGTGCCCCATTTGACGATAGTGCCGGCAGGCAGCATGGCGTATTCTGGCGAAGTTTTATCAGCCATAGTTTTTCTCTCTCTTTTTTGATGAAGGATGGTAGCGGTCGCTACCGGTTTTCGATGCCATAGCGGACGTGAGCCGCCAGGATGCGTAACACTTGGTGCTTATGGTGATCCAGCGCAGGGCGAATAAACGGGGCGGCGGCTTGCGTTGCCGTGCCGTACTCCTGCGCCAGGGCTCGGTGGTAATGCTGTTTACTGGGGCCGACGCGCAACGTCACCGCGTTCCATCCGGTAACGACCGGGCGTATCGCGATGCCGGCGCTCAGCGATGGCTCGCTGTTTGGCGCCCCCCGATCGGCACACTGCCGCATCGTGCCAAGGACTGGGGCTAACGCGGCGTGGCCGGCTTCCGGCAGAATGTGGCTGGTGACCTCGCGCCGAATCGTTTCCAACCGGCGAGTCAATTCCGCCATGCCGGAAACCTTCATGGCGATCACACCGCCACCTCGGAATGCGTGATGAGGTAATCGCGCGCCATCCGATACTGAACGCGGTCATCCGCCAGGGGCGTGGCGCTCTGCAAAAGGGTGCTGCGCGCGACAGCCTGTACCGGCCATTGGCCGATATGGCCATGCCGAACCCCTTCCCAGGCATTCAAAACCGCCTTATCCAGAGCGATCAGCCGGGAGTAATCGTCGATCACGTACAGCACGATCTGAAAACGGCTCTGCACCAGCGAGCTGTCAACCAGACCGGTGTTCACTTTCAGATCGCTGATCTTCTGATAGGTCACGCCTTCTTGCTGCGGATCCGGCAAGATCAGCGGGTAAGCCGCCAGATGGGTTAGCGCGGCCAGCGAGCGTTGGATTTCATCTTCAATCATTTGGGCAAGATCTCCGTCGTTTTGAGGGGGGAATCGTTGTGCAGACGCATTCGGGCATCAGGACAGGAACAGCGCGCGTTCCGCCGCGCGCCGGGCAACCAACCCATCGAGCCGCACGCCGCCCGCATTAACCCATCGACCGAACTGGTCGGCCGCCCCTTGCCGATCGCCGGCGTTCAACCGGCGCAGCAGCGTCGAGTTCTCCAGCGCGCGCAGGCCCAGGTTATAGGCAAAGCTCACCAGCGCATCGAACTGCCCCTGCGTGATCGTCACCGTCACCCGCCGTTCGACGCCCTGTTCGAATTGAGCGATACCGCACAGCAGCAAACGCTCGGCCGTTGCGGCATCGATCGCCATGCCGGCACCCACTTTTCGTCCTGCGACCGGCTGGGTCCAACCGTAACCGATGGTCCAAACGCCGACCGAGTCCTGATAAGCCTGCAATCGCAAACCTTCGAAACGCTTGATCAGCGCCATGCCATCGTCACTTATCTTCATGGTTTCCTCCTGACGCTTTATTGAGAAATCGGCGTTCCAATGCCTTGATCAGCGATGCTCCCGACCACCCCGCCATGCCGCATACGCCGCCCATCACCTCCGAAGGCCAGTCGTAATGCAGCGCAATCATCACCATGGTCAAACCGGCGAAAATAGAAACGAACAGCTGCAAGAACAGCGTCCTCCAGCTAAAGGTTTCGCCGTTCAAGACCTTGAAGGAATAGCTGGCGATCGCCCCCAGCAGCGTCATGCCGAAAGCAAGCAGCATTGAAAGAATGTTTGGTTCATTTTTCCAAGGCATAATCATCACCCTCCCCTTGCCGGGGCATAGCCCGATCTTCGGGAGTCATGGAAAAGAGCCGCTAAATGCGGCGCTTCTCCCCGTCATTCCTGTTCCATTTAAAAAGCGGCCATTTACGCTGTTGAAAATGGCTTATTCGCTCTGCTGAGCCTGGGCAGATAAATAAGATTGCGCTGTTTTATAAAGAAGATGAATTAGCCTCCCGTCGTGGTCATTCAACGACAGTCATTATTCAGTGAGTGATTGACCGTTTTGACAAGGAGGCTAAAAATGAAAAACCCCGCCAGAGCGAGGTTTATCTATCGTGCGGCGGCGCCGGCAACAATTCAGTTTTATCAGATTACCGGCTTATTTGCGTACGCGTGAGTCTTTTATGATAAAAAATAAAACCCCGCCGGAGCGAAGTTTATCTATCGTGCGGCGGCGCCGGCAACGACTCAGTTTTATCAGATTACCGGCTTATTTGCGTACGCGTGAGTCTTTTATGAAAAAAAATAAAACCCCGCTGGATCGAGGTTTATCTATCGTGCGACGGCGCCGGCAACAATTCAGTTTTATCAGATTACCGGCTTATTTGCGTACGCGTGAGTCTTTTATGATAAAAAATAAAACCCCGCCGGAGCGAGGTTTATCTATCGTGCGGCGGCGCCGGCAACGACTCAGTTTTATCATATTACCGGCTTATTTGCGTACGCGTGAGCTTTTTTTAATTATGGCGACGCGCAAGATATTTTACTCGCCCTTATTATTCCTTATATCATTAGGAGGCGAAAAATAAGCCCTCTTCAATTTCAACGGCAGCCTTTTCAGCGATCCATACTCAACGTTATATCCAGCATCGCCAGGCATCCACCGATAAATCCCTCCGCCGTTTGCATCTCTTTACGTATCGTACCGTCTGAACATTTCCTTTTCAGGGCAATCTTGCGCAGAGATATGCCATAAACATGGTGGGCAATGATGAGATCGAACTCTTCGGGTTTGTATTTCTTCAATCTGCCCACGCAACCGTCGATCACCAGGCCATCATCATCGCAGCAGGAGAGCTCGCCATTCGATTTATAGGACAACAGCCCTTTGAATCCGGCGGCAATGGGGGAATAATCAATGCCGCTGTTATCCCTGGCCCATACGCCCCATCGCTCCAACACTTCATTCATATCTCTCATGCTTCCACCTCCTTTGGGCGTTTGCCACATCGCCAGGGCTCCATGTCGCTTACCGACGTCGGTCGAGCCGTTGTGCTGCTCGGCGTGCTCGCCGAGGAATGCCGCACCAAATACTGTATAAATAAACAGTATCAAGTATACCCAGAGGTATCTTTTTTTCAATAGCGAAAAGCCATTTACCTACAGCTAAATTTAGGTACGATGGCCTCATGAAAAACGAGCAAAAATTGCACCTGCAGGAGATGCGGCGAGAGCGCCTGATCATCCTGATCGACAACCTCGGCGTCGGAGGCCAAAAGCGCCTTGCCGAGGCGCTCGGCATTGCAGCTGACTATGTCTCTCGCCTGCTCTACCCGTCGGGCAAGAAAGGAAAAAAAGGCATCAGTGGCGATATGGCGCGAAGGATTGAACAGTACTTCGCCGTGCAAATCGGCTGGCTGGACGGCCTGGAGCAAACCGGGCTACGCCCCGCCAGGAAGAAGGCCGCGCAGGCTTCGGGTAAAACGCTGCCGCTGTTGGCGTGGACACTGCCGTTGTCTCACGAACAGCTGAACAAAGGGACGGCCGTCCACTACCCGGCGATGGTGCAGTGCAGCGTTCAGGCCTACTGGCTGCCCGTGCGGGATGACACGATGAGTGGCTCTACCGGCGCCAATTACCCGAAGGGCGCCTTGATACTTGTCGAACCCACTGCGGCCGGCATAACCGAGCTCGTCTCCGGCGACAAGGTGATAGCGAAACGCTGCGACAATGCTGAGCTCACCTTTAGAAAGTATGTTGAGGAAGCAGGGCATCGATGGCTTACGGGGAGCATGCCGGATTGCCCGGCGCTGAATGCCGATGAGTACGCGATTATCGGAGTGGTGCTTGGCGCCTGGCTGCCCTAGCCCCGTACACGCCGCGTTGGGAACGGCATAAAGCAAAAAACCGCCAACCTTGCGGCTGGCGGTTTTTTTGGCACTCAGGGTGCCGGTACTGCTTTATCATGGTGCCGGCTACCGGAATCGAACTGGTGACCTACTGATTACAAGTCAGTTGCTCTACCTACTGAGCTAAGCCGGCTGAATTTGGCGGAAGGACAGAGATTCGAACTCTGGGAGCTGTTACACTCGACGGTTTTCAAGACCGTTGCCTTAAACCACTCGGCCATCCTTCCAATGGGCGCTGATATTAGCGATACCGTTATGAAATGTCTATCGTTTTCATGCAAAAAAATGGCACAACCGGTGCAGTTGCCTAAACTTCAGGCCTTAAACGCTTAAAAAATGAAAAGCCCCGCGCAAGCGAGGCTTTTTGTGTCGGCCGAAACGCGATTATTTCGGCTGAGAATCGTAGTCTGAACAGGTTTGATAGCCCTTGTTCATGACATGGCCCGTGTCGTTGTAGCTGACAAAGTACGTTTGCACTTTGCCGTCGCGCGGCGCCACCGCATAGGTGTCGCAAGTGCCCTGCGCATGAACCAGCGTGGCGGTGGTCGACGGCGGACCGGCGATAGCCCGCACCTGCTGCTTGGTCATCCCTACTTTGACATCGCTGACCACCGGCTCATTGACATAACTGGTTGCGCGGTCATAGGCGGTGCAGCCGGCAAGAATGGAAAATACCGCCGCAGTGCCGACGGCCAAAACCAACTTCTTCGTCATAGCTTGTCCTCTTGGAGTGCGTTTGTTGTCCCCTAAGTCTAGAAGTGGAAAGGCTTTTCTACAAATTCCCCTTTGTCGATCGGTGCGCTTTTCCTCACGAGCGGCCATCGCGGGCGCGACGTCAGATTCAAAAACCGAAATCGCTCAGGGCCGGGACATCGTCCGGCCGCCGGCCGAGCGGCCAGTGAAAACGCCGATCCTGTTCGCGGATCGGCATGTCGTTGATGCACGCATGGCGGTTGATCATCAGCCCCTCCTGATTGAACTCCCAGTTTTCGTTGCCGAAGCTGATGCGGCGCGCGATATTTGACACAAAAACTTGCGATATTTAACCCGCGCTTTTTGTTTCACTATGTGCAATAAAATTACTGTAAAGGTACAGCATCCGGTGGTTTACCGCACGCAAGATGGACATCAAGCTATTTGGCAAGCGGGGTTTTGGCGTTTTTAAGCAGTGGGTCAAACCTGTAAATTGCGGACTTGGACTTGCAAGAAGCGACGATATCTTTTTTGACGGGCACACCGATGGGGTCCCTTGGCCTAACGCTAGCCTTGTCGGCCAACTCCTTCGATACATGGTATCTGTATTGCCCAACAGGCCCGGAGCGATAGATTATTTCATCTTGCACCATATACCTCAGCAGTGCACCGATCCTCCCGCTATCCAACGTGGTGGCAGAACACAGACCACCATATGAAATGCCGTCACAATACTCGATTAATGCATATAGTTCTTTCGCTGATTTATCCATGGAAGCCTCCTCCTTGAGGCTTAATGTTACTCAGGCTTAAGCGGCCATTCAATATCAGGAACAACTGAGATATCGACGCGATTGAGCATTACACGATAACGCTTCCAGTCATTCAGAAGAACCTTTTCACTGTCTGTTGCGATACCGAGATCCACGGCATCCTGAAGTGGGGCAATGGCCTTCGTTGCCATTGTCATCAACGTGCTCAACTTGCGCTGCGCCATTTCAATGAGCTGCGCCTTCGTTGGCGGCGGAGCATCTTCCCAGCAAGGCATTCCGGCTTCATCTGCCCCACGTACCTTGCCTTCTGGCGGATTGGCAATGAATGCCGCATAGACGTCATCGCTCACCGGGCGGGCATCCTTCGGCCAGGAGCCCGCTTTGACGTAATCCTTTTTCAGGATGCCCGCGACAAAAACGAGTTCGGAAGGTGAGAAGTAAAAATTCGCTTCCGTGCTTTCTAATGGCGGCCCCATATCCTCGGGACGCTGTATCGATGAAACAGGCGCCGCTCTCTCGCTGAGTGCGTCTTCTGGTTTGTTGATGTCTGTCACTCTTTACCTCCCAATAGCAAAAATAATTGTACGCATAGGTTGCCACCAAGAACTTTCTCCCGCCGGCTTATTCATTTGCACGCGACAGATCTCCTGATTCCAACCATAAACCACAGCAACAGCATCATTATTAATACCATCCCCCTGGGCTTGTGCCCCAACATTCACCGTACAACATTGATTCGGGAAGCGCATGGGGAAGCCCACGGAATCAATCTGTTCGTCTTCTTTCCTCCAGGGGCCAACCGTCCACTGGTAGATAAAACCGGTGTTTTCGTCTTTCCACCACCCGCGCTCGCCATCCGTCCACCAGTGCGTGCGGTTACCGAACGCACCCCAGTCAACACGGCCATTTACTTGCTCAATGATTGCATCCCACAACCACTTATTGCCCCAGCGGCTGCCCAGGATATTGCCGTCCGCCGCCAGTGTTGCACCTCCCGCCTTTATACCGCCAGGGGCATACAACATGTTGTCATTGGGGTTGAACTGCCAGACCGCATCCTTATTATTGTCGCCTCGTGCATGAATGCACGGTCGCGCAAAACTGCCGCTGCCATCCAGCAGATACCCAAAACTCACTGCGGTCGGATAGCCTTGTCCCTTGCGGTTGCTGCGCCCTTTGACCAGCGGGACGTAGTAACCACCGGCGGTTACATCCCAATCAAAGTTCGCCTGGTAGAACGCGGCCTTATTGTCGAGCTGCGCCGAGAACATACCTCCACCTTCGGGGGCTTTCCCTGCCGTGGTGGTATGATACGCGGCGGTTAACGTCGCCGCCGACAACCAACTGGTTGATGATACCGGGCCGTTGAGGTTTCCCCCCGCCGGCCCAATCAGTTGCTGCCAGCCGGCCCCATTGCCGTTCACATTGATCGCCACAAAGAGCTTGCTGTTGTGACTCAGGAATAAGTAATGGAAGAACTGCCCATTCCCTCTGTCCGTTTTGAGGTCTGAGCGGTTGGACGTGCAAATCAGTGTTCCCCATTTCTCCGGCGTCCAGCTACAGTTTTCAATACTCCAAATGCCAGGGGCAGTCGGTGGTTGGTCTCCGGATAACACCCTGGTAACGCCCATACGAGCAGCGAAATTGTTTCTGACGTCAGCAGCCTGCACTTCAGCTGCAGTCGGTCGCTGGCGGTCGGTGTACACTTTCGTCCAGCCGTTCTCGTAGCCTTTATCATCGCGCGACGAACGAAAAGCCAGCCCGCCGTTGCCGTAGTTGAACCTGAAATCTGCAGCGCGCGTGCTGCCGGTGCCGCCGGCGGCGAAGTGCACCACCATGGTCATGCCATCTGCCTGGGTATTGTAGACCCCGGAAGCAGCGTTCCAGGCCACATCCTTGGCTGTCGCGGTGGCGCCCCGTGCAAAGTATCGGCTGTCTGATTCTGACTTGCTGTAAACGTTGATATCACCCGGCGAGGGTTTGTTCCCCGGCGAGTAGACTCGCCCACTGGCATCATAGACAGTTTTGCCTTTAATAAGGCCCTGGGCTTCCAGGTTGCCCTGCCGTACGTCGATAAACAGGCTTCGCCCCTTGATGCCCACCGTGTCACAGGTGTTGTAAAAGCCGATGCCCTGCCAGGATTTGATGTCGACGTTGCAGGTGGCATAGCTTGCGCCGTCACCGTTGCCAGGATATACGCCGCCGCCATTGTCGTTGCGGCCCGGCACCTGAATTTTCACGCCGCCAGATGCGCGAATTTCTTTTTTAAACTCACCACCTTCGCTTGCGGAGACGGCATCAACATCGCCGGCCTTTGGCTTATTGTTCGGCGAATAGACGCGCTTGCCCGCCTCAATCAGTTGACCATCGGCGGTAATATTGCGTTGCATGCGCAGGTCGCCGGTGCGCACGTCGATAAAGCCGGTAATGCCTTTTTCACCGATAGTTTTGTAGAAGCCAATGCCATACCAGGATTTGAGCAGCAGGTTGGCCCCATTGTAGCTGGCACCATCCGTGCCGTTCGTAATGCCGGTGTTCGGGTTGGCAAAATCAATGCCGGCGTTGAACTGGGTCTTGCCGGTGACCGTGCCGCCGCTCTTCTGCAGGAAGCGGTTATCCGACTCGGGTTTGCTGTAGGCATTGACGTCGCCGGCCGTGGGTTTGTTGTCGGTCGTGTAAATCCGCGACCAGCGAACGCCGTTCTCGGGTTTGTTGGACGAACCAATCCATGCGGCACCGTTGGCCGGACTAATCGCAACATAGCCTGTGGACGGGCCGCCATCTGCCGGCAGGCTGATAATGCCGGCGGTCGCATTCATAGGCGGTTTGTTGGCCGATTTGGCATCGGCGCGGAAAATTTGCCCGTCATTGGTATACACGTCATCGCGATGGCGCGCGCCCATCAGTAAGCCGCCTGCGCCCACTTCCATCACCTGGCCCTTGGTGGTGCCAACATCACGCAGGGCCGCCGATTTCAGGCCCAGGTTCTGGCGCGCTTTCGGCTTATCCGTCAGGTCGGCCAGATTGGCCGCTTTCTTGGCACTCGCATCGTTGACCGCCTTGACGGCTTTGGGCGTGGCAGCGAG
>NZ_JBZXDO010000020.1:0-98591 GCF_058725505.1 Serratia sp. A07 | reverse complement strand
ATTACCCGCGGGCAGTAAAAAAGAAGCCGCAACGTTATACGTTGCGGCTTCCTCAAAAGCTTAACTGACAAGCATTAGGCCCCTGGGCCGCCTTTTTGCTTATCATTCGCCGCGCAACACCTGTAGCCTGGCTATCTGCCGCCCCTGCGCATCGAAGTTGTCCGCGCTCAGCCAGCGCGCCAGCGCCTGCCGCACCGCCGGCCAACGGTCGGCGGTGATGGCGAACCAGTCGGTATCCCGGCTGCGCCCCTTGACGATCACCGCGAAGCGGAAGTTACCCTCGTAGCGAAAGCCAAAGCGCAGCGCGGCCTGGCGCGACGGCGCATTATGGCTGTCGCACTTCCACTCGCAGCGGCGGTAACCCAGCGTGTCGAAGGCGTAACGCAGCAGCAGCGCGATGGCTTCGGTGGCGCTGGAGCGCTGTTTCATCAACGGCGACCAGCTGACGTGGCCGATCTCCAGCACGCCGTTGGCCTCGTCGATGCGCATCAGCGCCACCGTGCCCACCGGCGCGTCGCTGGCGGCGTCGAACACCGTCAGATTGACCAGCGCCGGGTTGGCCTGCAGCGTCTCCAGATGTTGCAGCATCGCCGCCGGCGTATCGGGCCGTTCGATAGACAGATAGGTCCAGTCGCGGCCGTCCGGCGCCAGTTGAAACGTCTCGAACAGCGCGGCGTAATCCCGCTGCGGCTCGAGCGGCGCCAGCGAGCAGAAACGCCCGCCGAGCGTCGCGCCCCCCGGGCGGCGAGCCGGCTGCCAATCCGGCATCGGTTCCCCGACCGGCTGACCATAACGATTCATTGCCATAAACGCCCTCCTGCGATTAACGGGAATAAACGATAAACGAGCTTCTTCTGCCGATTTTGTCGTACAGCGAGCGCGCCGGCGCGTTGTACTCCTGGGTCATCCAGTAGACCCGATCGCTGCCGCGCGTCTCTGCCAATCGGTATGCCTGTTCGAACAGCTTTTCCGACACCTTGTGGCCGCGCGCCTGCGGTGACACATAGAGATCTTCGATATAACAATAGCCGACCGCGCTCCAGGTGGACGGGTGGAACACCAGGTTCATCAGCCCCAGCAGCCGGCCCTCGGCATCCTCTGCCACCAGCCCGTACACCTGTTCATCCTGCCCCAGGCGTGCGAAGGTGCGATCGGTCACCTGCGGCGCCACGTCGGCGCGGTAAAAATCGAGATAGCCCTGCCACAGCGCCAGCCATTGCGCTTTGTCGTCGCCATTGATTCTGCGGATAGTCACTTCAGGGTTGGATAGGTTCATAGCGCCTCACGGAGTAAGATATTATTTCCATTAGGGAAATAATCGGATAGCGGCAGAATACACCGCGCGGCGGCGGTGCAATACGGACCAATCAAAAACGCAGAGCAGACCAATTTTAACCGTCGCTTGCCACCGGCAGCGCGCTGAACACCTGCGCCAGCGTCGTGATAAAGCGCACGATCTCATCCGGCGTATAGGCCGAGAAGCCGAGCACCAACGCCCCGCGCTGCGGCGTGCCGGTGTAGAAGTCCGCCAGGCCGTACAGCCGAATCCCCCGCTCGGCGGCCGCCGCCACCAGCCGCCGCTCCGTCGCCGCATCCGCCAACGGGCAAACCAGCTGCAGCCCGCCCTGCGGCAGCGCCGGACGCGTCCAGGCCGCCAGGTGACGATGCACCGCGTCGTACAGCGCGTCCAGCCGCGCCTTGTACAGCGTGCGCATATTACGCAGATGCTCGGCGTAGCCGCCCTCGTGCAGGAAGTGGAACAGCGTCATCTGCGCCAGCGCCGACGTGTAGCCGTCCTGAAACTGCCTGGCGGCGACCAATGGCCGCACCAGCTGCGGCGGCGCGATCATGAAACCGATGCGCAGCCCCGGAAACAGCGTCTTGCTGAAGGTGCCGAGGTACAGCGTGCGCCCACCGCCGTCCAACCCCTGCAGCGCCGCCTTGGTTTGCCGGTCGTAGTTGAACTCGGCGTCGTAATCATCCTCGATGATCCAGGCTCGCTGGCGCTGCGCCCACTGCAACAGCGCCAGCCGCCGATCGAGGCTCAGCGAATACCCCAGCGGATAGTGATGGGACGGCGTGATATAAACGCCCCGTCCGCCGCCCGAGGCCTGCATCAGCTGCCCGACATCCAGCCCCTGCTCGTCGATGCCGATCGGCCGCGCCTGCAGCCCCGCCGACTGCACCAGCTTTTTCGCCCCCTGGTAACCCGGCTCTTCGACGAACACCGCATCGCCGGGATCGAACAGCACCTGGGTACACAGCGCCAGCGCCTGCTGAGAGCTGGTCACCACGATCACCTGCTCCGCCGTCGCCTTGACGCCCCGCTCCCGCTGCAAGTAGTGCGCGATCTCCGCGCGCAGCTCCGGCAACCCTTGCGGATCGGCATACCCCAACAGCCGCTCGCCGTGCTGCCGCAGCGCCTGTTTCTCCCGCTGCAGCCACTGGTCGATAGGAAACGCCCGCAGATCCGCCAGCGAAGGCGTCAGCGAAGCCTGGCGGCTGGTGTGCGGCGTATGGCTGACAGCCAGCAGCGCCCGGCCGCGGTCGCTCAGCTCGCGCTCCGCCAGCCGCGCCTCTTGCCCCGTCGCCGTCGCCAGCAGTTCGCGGCCGAGCAACGTGTCGCAGCGATAGCGCACAAAGCTGCCGCGCCCCACCGTTCGGCTGATGAACCCTTCCGCCTCCAGCCGAGCGTAGGTCTGTTCCACCGTGTCGCGCGCCAACGCCAGCCGGGCCGCCAACGCACGGCTTGGCGGCAGCTTCGTCCGCCAGGGCAGTTCTCCGGCGGCAATCAGCTGCAACAGGGCCTGATGCAGCGCCGAACGCCGGGTCAGGCCTTGCCGGCGCTGCTGCGCGAAGGCGGCCAGGATCGCCGCGTCGTCCGCGTGTCGTGGGGTGTCGCTCATGGGGGATATTTCTCCTGGCTCTGGGGGCCGACGCACTACTCTACCTCATTTCGCTCCGGCGGCGGCAGTTGCGCTGCCCGGCGAAATCCCCTTAAATAAGCCATCGCATTGCGGCTACAGGACTTCCGTCGGCTATGAGCAAGGAGACCAACCAGCGTCTGCTGGACAAACTGCAGCAGGATCTGGCCAGCGCGGGCGCGATGCCGCTGTATTTGCGCTTCAACGCCTCGGTACGCCAGGCCATCGAGCAAGGGTTGCTGAATTCGGGGGATTTTCTGCCCAGCGAACGCCTGTTCACCGAACGGCTCGGCATCTCGCGCATCACGGTGCGCAAAGCGCTGGCCTGCCTCGAACAGGACGGCATCATCGGCCGCTCGCGCGGTTACGGCACCTTTATTCAACCGCAACGGCCCGAGCCGAAGCTGTTCTATTCATTGGCGGACGTCAAAGGATTCTCGCGCGAGGTGATACAGCAAGGGCGCCGGCCGGACACGCAATGGATCAGCCGCGAACGGATGCCCGCCGGCGCTGAACTGGCTGAAAAGCTCCAGCTGGCGGCCGGTACGCCGATCTACAAACTCAAACGCATTCACTTGATCGATCGGCGGCCAATGTCGGTGGCGGTGTCCTACGTGGTGGTGACGGCAATTGCCAACGTCGACGAGATCGGCATTTCGCTGTACGACTACTTCCGGCGCAATAAGGTCGAGATGGGATCGCTGCGCAGCCAGGTCAGCGCGGCGATGGCCGACGACGATATCCGTCAGGCGCTGCGGCTCTCGGAGCCGATGCCGCTGTTGATCGTGCGCCAGACGCTGTTCGACCACCATAAAAAGCCGATCGAATACAGCGAAAGCTTCTGCCGCAGCGACATGTATGAATTTACCAGCGAAAGCTGATCCGTTGCGCCACGCGCTCGCTTACGCCTCGCCCTGTCGGCGGCGACGAAAACGCGCGAACGCCTGAACGTAAGCCTCGATATCCAGCGGATTCATCCGTTTTAACTCCGCCAGCAATCCGGGTTCGATCGCTTCTGCGCCGTGCAGCGCGCCGCAAATCGCGGTGGCCATCGCGCCGATGGTGTCGGTGTCGCCGCCCAGGTTGGCGCACAGCATGGCGCACCGGGTAGGATCGGTTTGCGCCAGCTGCACCATCGCCAGCGCCGCGGGCACCGACTCGATGGTGCCCACCCCGGCGCCGATCAGCTGATACACCCGTTCGGAGGCCTGCTCGGTGTCAGCGGCTTCATCCACCACCTGAAACGCCAGTTCGATGCGCGCCGCCAGCGAAGGGCTGAACGTCGTCTCCTGCCGGCGCTGGGCATACTCCGCCACCTCCGGCAACGCCAGGCGAATCGAGGCCCAGTCCGCCCCCTCCACCGCCCGCGCGACGGCCCAGGCGATCGCCACGGCACCGGCGACGGCGATGTCGGATTTGTGCGTCGGGCTGGAAGCCAGCCACACCTGCTGGCAAAAATCCTCCAGCGGCGCGGAAGGCAGCACGCAGCCCAAAGGCGAAATGCGCATCGCCGCACCGTTGGTGATACCGTTGTTTTCCAACTCGGCGATCGGCGTGCCCGCTTTCTGCTCGCTCAGCGCCAGTTTGGAACTGGGGCCGAGAATGTTCTTGTTGAAGGCGTCAAAACCGTCCACCCAGCGGATCACGTTGCGGGCAATCAGTTCCGGCACCACCTCGCCTTCCGCCTCCAACAGCGCATCGGCCAACGCCAATGCCATCGCGGTATCGTCGGTATATTGCCCGGCCTTGAAGTAGCAGGCGGCGGTGTTCTCCTTCGGCCCATCGAGAAAGCCGTCTATCCAGCCGAAGTGGCGCTTAACCCGCTCGCGCGGCCACAGCTCGGAAGGCATGCCGAGCGCGTCGCCCAGCATCTGTCCGTAAAGTGCGCCCGCTATGCGTTCTGCCTGGGTTAACTGCTTCATCCGTCGCTCCTGAAAAGTGTGCCGATACATCCATAATACCTTATTAGTACCTTTAAAGCTTTTCAAGCGGTCCGGTTCACCCTTCCGCCTGCCGGCAATGCCCACCGCGTTTAAGGTGCGTTTAACGTTGCCCCGCCGCTGTTTATCCGACGTTTATCAGAGCTTGCCGATAATGTCGGCGAACAAATTGATAACGCTTATTTTAATACATTGCTTCGGCTCTCTTGCGGGCCGAGCGGGTTATACCTACCATAACCTCAGCATTTTTTGCCAAAATGGTTCAGGTGGCCGCGTTATCCCCTGACACGCCGCAGAGCGTGTTCCCTTTTATCGCGTGGGTGACAGGACGTTCACCCGCACAGTCACAGGAGTTCGCCATGCGAGTACTGGTTGTTGAAGATAATGGTTTGCTGCGCCACCACCTTTCCGTTCAGATGCGCGAGATGGGCCATCAGGTCGACGCGGCCGAAGACGCCAAGGAAGCCGATTACTTCCTGCAGGAACACGCGCCGGATATCGCCATCGTCGATCTCGGCCTGCCGGGCGAAGACGGCCTGAGCCTGATCCGCCGCTGGCGCGCACACCAGACCAAGCTGCCGATCCTGGTGCTGACCGCCCGTGAAAGCTGGCAGGACAAAGTGGCGGTGCTGGAAGCCGGCGCCGACGACTATGTCACCAAGCCGTTCCACCTGGAAGAAGTGATCGCCCGCATGCAGGCGCTGATGCGCCGCAACAGCGGCCTGGCTTCGCAGGTGATCGTGCTGCCGCCGTTCCAGATCGATCTGTCGCGCCGCGAACTGAGCGTTAACGATCAGCAAATCAAGCTGACCGCTTTTGAATACACCATCATCGAGACCCTGATCCGCAACGCCGGCAAGGTGGTGAGCAAGGATTCGTTGATTCTGCAACTCTACCCGGACGCCGAACTGCGCGAAAGCCACACCATCGACGTGCTGATGGGCCGCTTGCGTAAAAAGGTGCAGGCGGAATACCCGCATGAAGTGATCACCACGGTACGTGGCCAGGGCTATCGTTTTGACGCGAAGTGAACATGATGTTCAACAAGAATAAAAAACCGTTTTCGCTGCGCGCCCGCTTCCTGATGGCGACCGCCGGGGTGATCCTGGCGCTGTCGCTCTCTTACGGTTTGGTGGCGGTCGTCGGCTACATCGTCAGCTTCGACAAGACCGCCTTCCGCCTGCTGCGCGGCGAGAGCAACCTGTTCTTCAGCCTGGCGCAGTGGAAAGACAACAAGCTCACCATCGCCATTCCCCCCGATATCGATCTCAACTTCCCGACGCTGGTGTTTATCTACGACGATAAAGGCAACCTGCTGTGGAGCCAGCGCAAAGTGCCGGAGCTGGAGAAACTGATCAACAAGGAGTGGCTGGAGGAGTCCGGCTTCTACGAAATCGACACCGACACCCGCGTCAGTAGCGAAGTGCTGGGGGACAATCCCAAAGCGCAAAACCAGCTGAAAGATTACGACGATACCGATCAGAACGCGCTGACCCACTCGGTGGCGGTCAACACCTATGCCGCCACGCCTCGGCTGCCGGCGCTGACCATCGTGGTGGTCGACAGCATTCCGCAGGAGCTGCAGCGATCCGACGTGGTGTGGGAGTGGTTCAGCTACGTGCTGTTGGCCAACCTGCTGCTGGTGGTGCCGCTGCTGTGGCTGGCGGCCTACTGGAGCCTGCGGCCGATCAAGGCGCTGGTCACTCAGGTGGGCGAGCTGGAGAACGGCGAGCGCGATCAGCTCGACGAAAATCCGCCCAGCGAGCTGCGCGGGCTGGTGCGCAATCTGAACATTCTGGTGCGCAACGAGCGCCAGCGTTACACCAAGTATCGCACCACCCTGTCGGATCTGACCCACAGCCTGAAAACGCCGCTGGCGGTGCTGCAAAGTACCCTGCGTTCGCTGCGCAGCGGCAAACAGACCACCATCGAAGAAGCCGAGCCGATCATGCTGGATCAGATCGGGCGCATCTCGCAGCAGATCGGTTACTACCTGCACCGGGCCAGCATCAACTCCGGCCAGACGGTGCTGACGCGCGAGATCCACTCGGTGCCGGCGCTGCTCGACAGCCTGGTGGTGGCGCTGAACAAGGTTTATCAGCGCAAAGGGGTAGTGATCACGCTGGACATCTCGCCGGAGGTGACCTTTATGGGCGAGAAGAACGACTTTATGGAAGTGATGGGCAACGTGTTGGAAAACGCCTGCAAATACTGCCTGGAGTTCGTTGAGATCACCTCGCTGCACTCCGAGAAAAACCTCACCATCGTCATCGACGACGACGGCCCGGGGATCCCGGAAAGCAAGCGCCAGCTGATCTTCCAGCGCGGCCAGCGGGTGGATACCCTGCGCCCCGGCCAGGGCCTGGGCCTGTCGGTGGCGGCGGAGATCATCGAGCAGTACGACGGCGAAATCGTCATCAGCGACAGCCCGCTCGGCGGCGCGCGCATGCAGGTCACCTTCGCCCGCCAGCACGACACCCACCACAACGAGTAAATTATGCCTCTGTGGCCCCGATCCACGGGGCCAAACTTCCGTTATAATCGCACTCAGGCTCACTCCTCTCTCCTGGAATAGAACATGGATTATCAATTAGACCTGGACTGGAACGATTTTTTGCAACGTTATTGGCAAAAGCGTCCGGTGATTCTGAAGCGCGGCTTCAAAAACTTTATCGATCCGATCTCCCCGGATGAGCTGGCCGGGCTGGCGATGGAAAACGAAGTGGACAGCCGCCTGGTCAGCCACCAGGACGGCCGTTGGCAGGTTGCGCACGGCCCCTTCGAGAGCTTCGACCACCTGAGCGAAAACAACTGGTCGCTGCTGGTGCAGGCGGTGAACCACTGGCATGAGCCTTCCGCAGCGCTGATGCGCCCGTTCCGCCAGCTGCCGGACTGGCGGATGGATGACCTGATGATCTCCTTCTCGGTACCGGGCGGCGGCGTCGGCCCGCACCTCGATCAGTACGACGTGTTCATCATTCAGGGCACCGGCCGCCGCCGCTGGCGCGTCGGGGAAAAAACGCCGCTGAAACAGCACTGCCCGCATCCGGATCTGCTGCAGGTGGAACCGTTCGACGCCATCATCGACGAAGAGATGGAACCGGGCGACATTCTCTATATTCCGCCGGGCTTCCCGCACGAAGGCTACGCGCTGGAAAACGCGCTCAACTACTCGGTGGGCTTCCGCGCGCCGAACGGCCGCGAGCTGGTGAGCGGCTTCGCCGACTACGTGCTGGCGCGCGAGCTGGGCAGCAAGCGCTACGGCGATCCGGACGTTAAACTGCGCGAACACCCGGCGGAGATCCTGTCGCAGGAAGTGGACGCCTTACGGCAGATGATGCTGGATCTGGTGCAACAGCCGGAACACTTCCAGCACTGGTTCGGCGAGTTCATCTCCCAGTCGCGCCACGAGCTGGATCTGGCGCCGCCGGAGCCACCGTATCAGGCCGGGGAAATCTACGAGCTGCTGCAACAGGGTGAAGCGCTACAGCGCCTGGGTGGGTTGCGCGTGCTGCGCGTCGGCGATCGTTGCTTCGTCAACGGCGAGCTGATCGACACCGACCAGCTGCAGGCCGCAGACGCCCTGTGCCAAAACTTCAGCGTCGATGCCGCCCTGCTCGGCGACGCGGTGGACGACCCGTCGTTCCTGGCGCTGCTGACCGCGCTGGTCAACAGCGGGTATTGGTACTTTAACGACTGATTGCGGTCACGCGAACAAGCCACCCTGCCGGGTGGCTTTTTTTATGCCTGCCGCGCCTGTGCGCGGTAATCCGCCAGTTCCCCCGCCGCCATGCCCGCCTGCTCCGCCGCCGCACAAATCTGCCGCCAGGTATTGGCATCGATCGGGATGCCCTGCTCCAGCCGCGCCGCGCGGTTGGCCTCTTCCCACTCTCCCGGGACGGCGATCGGCTGTTCGCCGCTCGGCGGCGAAGCTTTCACCCAGCCGATAAAGGCTTCGGCCTCGGCCTGCATTTGCGGGGCGTCGAAGGCCTGAGGATCGAGGATCAGGGTCGTCATGCAGTTGAAGATGGCGTCGCTGTCGGCTTTCAGCGTGGCGTCGTGGGTGGTGCGGCCGCCGGAGAGCGCGCCGCCGAGGATTTCGCACATCGCCGCCAGCGCATAGCCTTTGTGCAAGCCGAACGGCAGCAGCGAACCGAACGGCGCTTCGTGCATCACTTTCGGTTCGGTGGTCGGCTGCCCGTGTTCGTCGATCAGATAGCCCGGCGCTACCAACAGCCCTTTGTTATAGGCCACCCGGGTCTTGCCGAAGGCGATACCGCTGGTGGCAAAATCCAACAGCAGCGGCGTGCGGCCCGGCCGCGGGAAAATGGCGCAGAACGGGTTGGTGCCGAAGCGACGATCGCTGCCGCCGAACGGCGCCACCATCGGATCGCCCACCACGTTGACGAAGTGAATCGAGATAAAACCGGCGCGGGCGCACTGCTCCGCCCAATGGCCTATGCGGCCGATATGGTGCGCGTTGTGCAGCGCCACCGCCGCCAGGCCCAGCTTGCCAGCGCGTTCAATGCCCAGCGCCATCGCTTCGCTGGCCACCACCTGACCGAAGCCGCGCGCACCGTCGAGCGTCAGCACCGCGCCGGCGTCGCGCACCACCTCGGCATGTTGATTGAGCTGCAATTGCCCCTGCGCCAACGACGCCATGTAGCTGGGGATCATGCCGACGCCGTGCGAGTCGTGCCCGGCCAGATTAGCCTGCACCAGATGATCGGCCACCAGCTCGGCTTCGCGCGCCGTGCTGCCGGCCTGGCGCCAAATCGCCTGAACGAACTGCGCCAAATGCGGGCTGGTGATACGGTATTCGGTGCTCATCATGCGGTCCTTATGCGTGGGGAATAGGCTTCCACACTATGAGCAACGCCTTGTTACGGCAAGCGATTATGCCGATCGCAAGCGTCCCGTTTTAACTACAGTATCTGCACGTTAGCTCAGGCGACAAAAAAGCGAGGGCCGCTACTTTAGCCACCCGGCATAAGGCTCGCGTTATGGCATCCCCACCAGCCAAAAAAGAAACCCCCAACAAAATTTCGTTTGCTGGGGGTTAGAAATGCACGAATCAGACCATAACCACGGCTATTCGATACCGTATTTTTTCTCGGTTACGAATTTCGGTTCTTTCCAATTGGGGCCTTTTTTAACAAGCATTTTGTCACCCCATTCAATAACGCCATTCTGACGTAACTGTTCGAACACCCGCCTGAATTCACCATTCCCAATTACTGTAAAATTATGGCGACTAAAGAATCGATCCATTTGGGGATAACCAAACCCATCCTCATTTCTCACCAAAAAGGCAATGACGTCAGAAATTTTTTCTTCTTTTGCCAAGCGTTCTAAATCAATCATTTTAGCATCCTCAACTCTTGTTGTTCAGCAGCGTCTAAAGCCTCCTGCGTATAGAGCAAAGCCTCGCTGTTGCCTAATTGATAATCTTCCAACGTCGCAGTATGCGTATTATTCCACACTTCCCCTTGATTATCTGGCACCGAGCCATCTCTAATACCCAAATTGCGATAACGCTCCAATTCCCTGATCTCATGTGTATAAAATCGCCTGTCAGTATCGGTGGGAGGCAGTTCTCCCTTCAAGATCTTTTCCAGGCGGCCGATCATCACTTTGTTAGCGTCTGACTCTGTAAAACGCCCAGTATGCAGCTTCACCTTATCCACGCCGGCACGGTCGATGCTGGCCCCTTTCCAATCCAGATTCTGAATGGGGCCTCCAGCTTTATTGGTGTTGTATTCACGACCACTGTATTTGCCCCTGGCGTTGGTTTCACCATAGGGCTTGCTCACCATCACATAGATGGCCTCTACACCAATCTCCGTCGCATCCGGCTGCCACAGGATAAAATCTTGCAGATCCTGCACCACATCCGCCGGGAAGGTGGTGACCACGATGCTGTCCGCCTGCCTGATGCCGGTGCCGGTATGCACTGGCGATTTGGGCCCCGGTGAGCCGTTGCCGGTATGCGCCGGCGCTGCCGGCCCGGTCGGTACCGGGTTGATCAGTATCGTTCTGGCCGGTGCGCCTGCCACCGCCGGCAGCGTGATTTTGTCCAGCCCCGTCAGCTCATCGCGAACGGGACTGAATACCGGCACGCTCGGTGATACACCGCCGACGCCCGTTCTGACGAAGTTGACGCTCTGTCTCCCGTCATCGTCGGTGGTGATAAATCCGCGCACCGGCAAATCGACCGAGGTCATGCCGGGCTGGATGGTCGCCCTGCCCGCCGCCGCCAGGCTCGCCTGGAGGGCAAACAGATTGACATCCCGCCCGGGCACCTGGGCACTCCCGGCTCCGGCCTCTGTCGGGTAGAGGCCGAGGGCAAAAGCCCCCAGCACCGAGCCGGCGGCGACTGCGGTGCCGGCGCGTATACTGCCAACTTCATAAGCCGCCCGCCACGACGCGCTCGCTGCCCAGCCGGCCAGTTCGCTCGTGGTCGTCATCACGCCTTGCCCGACCATCGACGTTTGCAGCATCGCGGGCGCGCGGTTAAGCACCATGGCGCCTGCGGCAGCCAGTGCCGCATTGGCCGCTTTTAGCTTTTCCGGGGAGTAGCCCGGTGCATCCAGAATCCCCGCTTTGGCGAACAACGCTTTTCTGGCTGCTTCCACCTTGCGTGCCTCTTCAGCCTTGCGAGCCTCTTCAGCTTTACGAGCTTCTTCAGCCTTGCGAGCCTCTTCAGCTTTGCGGGCCTCTTCAGCCTTACGAGCTTCTTCTGCCTTGCGGGCTTCTTCTGCTTTCCGCTGTTCCTCAGCGACATCCTTAAGCATCTGTTACTGTTGGTAAGCACGGGTAAGCGAAGGAACTTCTACTGTGGTTTTTCGGTACCCCGTCCGACTGTCCCCTTTCCCCCCACCGTTAATCTCATACTCAATCACAACCTCGGTCATGACTTTATTGTTATCCAACCAATAGCCCGGTGGTATCTTCCCTTGCAGAACCGATGAATAAACACTAAACGTGACGTTGTTTTCAGCCACCGTATTGGCATCACCATTGTTACCGCTGGGCCCACGCTCGTAATCACCGAGTCGGTATCCGGTTTCAACCGTTCCTGAGTAAACCGTCTTTTCATTTACTGTGCCCACGCCAGCAGTAAATGAAAATATTGAATCTCTTTCTATTTGCGGTCGCACTGACTGAAAAGCCATCTCTACGGCGAGAGACTGCTCACGACGCATACCCGAAAGGCTTATACTCAACAGACCGCGCGCATCTACACTGACTAATTCGACTTTCGCCGATGGACTAATGCGCAGAGCCCGCTTTTGCAAATCCGCCAGCATATTTTTAATCGCCGGATCATTCAGCACTGCGGTCATCTGGCGTTGGAAAGCACCCACCTGAGAGTTGTCGTTGCCACTGTCTCGACCGCCATTGCCATTGGAGCCACCACCGGGTTCGGGAGTATCTCCTTTTTCAGAACTCCAGCCAGTCCCATCCCCTTTTCCGCCGCCATAGTTAAATCCGCCCATATCTTTCTCCTTGTTCGAGGCAGGCGGAGCAAATATTGCATTATTCAGCCGCAATAATTACTCCGTTGAAAATCCCGTCAGTTGGCCGTGACTCAAGTATTTTGAGACGTTGAAATCATGCCTTCCAACGCCGCCAACCGCGATTCCAACCCTTCTCGGGCCGCTCGCTCTTCCTTAAGCGCCTCAACCAACAGCGCCACCACGCCGTTGATATTGATGCCCCGGGCATCCTTCAGTACGCTGCCGTCGTTGAGCTTCAATTCGGTTTGGGTGACCGACTGCGGCAATACGCTCTCCACTTCCTGAGCGATCACCCCGGCCTCCGGCACGCCCTGTTTGAGGTAGGTGTAGCCGCCGATATTGGCCAGCTTGTCCAATGCGCCGGCAATTTGGGTGATGTCCGTTTTCATGCGGGCATCGGAGCTGCTGTGCCAGGCGCCGTTGGTGAAGGCGTTTCCATTATTACGGAATTCAAATAGGCCGCTGCTTTTGTCATCACCAACCTGAATTTCCACAAACTGGTTTTCACGTATCCGCTCGCCAAGGTACAGGTTGGCATAGACTCTTCCATTTCCCTGCAGGTGCAGACCATAGGTGACGTTTAACGCGTCATTTTTTTTGACAACCCCTTCAGCCCAGAACCAGCCATTGGGATTGCGCTTAGTCAATTGCCCCACCGAAAGCTCAGCGTTAGGCTTCACCTGGAGTTCGTTCCAGTTTCCTTTCATGTCACGATAAGACAGCAGGCCGTAATCCTGCTCATTGCCGACAATCCGTGAGCCCATCAGCATCGTTGAGGTCTTATCGCCGCTGGTGAACTTGCTCTCAACAGGGGAAGAATAATAGATTTGTCCGTTGATAAGTGGGGCAGGTCCGGTAGTCGAAGTCGAGATACCCGCGTCATGCGATACCATCGCACCACCGGAAATATCCACCCCATTGCGCAAGGCCACCCTGCCGGAAGCCAGATTGAAAGAGAACGGGCGCAAGGTGTTCCACTGCCCGTTTTGCGCCTGGCCGCCCGGCGTCGCCAGCGCGTAAAAATCATTGCCGTCGTTGCGCAGCATCACGCCGGTGTTGCCATAGGCCAGCCGAAAACCGTTGGCCGATTTGGAGACGATTTCACCGTCGCTGACCACGCGCTGGCGCAGCGTAGACAGCGATTTCAGCTCCGCGATATCGTCGTTAACGCCGTTAATCACCTGCGCATTTTTCTTTTCTTCTGCCATGATTGTTACCCTCTTACGTCCTGTTTGATGGCGGTTAACAGCGCTCATTCCCCCAGCATTCCCTGGCCACTGGGCTCACCGCACCGAAGCTGTAAAACCGGTTAAGCACACAGAAACCTGTATGCATAAACAGCACGTTATCTCGAAGGATAATGGGATTCCCTCACCGCGGGTTGTGTGGTGAACGAAACAACCCTGAGACCGGGAGCCATAAAGGGAACGGAAGAAGAGAGCGGCGGGCACGTTGAGCCCGCAGGGCGTATCAGAAAAGGGAATGCGGGTCGGCGCAAGCCGGCCGGGGAACGAAGGTGTTTACCGCGCCCGCTCGGCGGCCAGCGCCGCGATGCGCATGATCACCGCCACCGCTTGCTCCATGCCCTCCAGCGTTACGAATTCGTGCTTGCCGTGGTAGTTGTAGCCGCCGGTGAACAGGTTCGGGCACGGCAGGCCGCGGAACGACAGCTGCGCGCCGTCGGTGCCGCCGCGGATCGGCTTCATCACCGGTTCGATGTCGCAGTCGCGCATCGCCTGCTGCGCCAGCGCAATCACATGCGGGTGCTCCGCCACCTGTTCGCGCATGTTGTAATAGCTGTCTTCGATGCTCACTTCGATATAGCAATCGCGCGGCAAGCCTTTGCCGACCTCGCGGGCGATGTCCACCATCTTGCGCTTGCGCGCTTCAAACCCCTCGCGCTCGAAGTCGCGCAGGATATAGTGCATTTCGGCGCGCTCTACGCTGCCCTTGATGCTGCTGAGGTGGTAAAAACCCTGATAGCCTTCGGTGGTCTCCGGCGCTTCGTCCGCCGGCAGCGCCTGATGAATGCGGGTGGCCAGCGACAGCGCGTTGACCATCACGCCCTTGGCGCTGCCGGGGTGCACGCTGTTGCCGAGGATTTTGATCGTCACCGAGGCGGCGTTGAAGTTCTCGCACTCCAGCTCGCCGACGCCGCCGCCGTCCACGGTGTAAGCCCATTCGGCATTGAAGGCCGCCACGTCGAACAGCTGCGCCCCCTTGCCCACCTCCTCGTCCGGGGTGAAGGCCACACGGATGTCGCCGTGCGGGACTTTGCGCGCACGCAGGCGCACCATGGCGGTGAGGATCTCGGCGATGCCGGCCTTGTCGTCGGCGCCCAGCAGCGTTTTGCCGTCGGTAGTGATCAGGGTCTGTCCCAGCATCTGGTGCAGGATCGGGAACATCACCGGCGACAGCACTTCATCACCGATGCCGAGCGCGATGTCGCCGCCGCGATAGTTCTCGACGATCTGCGGATTGACGTGTTTGCCGCTGAAATCCGGCGAGGTATCCAGATGGGCGATAAAACCGACCGCCGGCACCGGCCAGGCGACGTTGCCCGGCCAGGTGCCCATCACGCAGCCGTGTTCGCTGAGCGACACCCGCTCGAAGCCGAGCGCGATCATTTCCTGCTGCAACGCACGCGCCAGCTTCAACTGCCCGTCGGTGCTCGGCACATGCTTTACGTTCGCTTTGGACTGGGTATCGAAAGAGACGTAGTTGAAAAAGCGGTCAAGTAATTTGTCCATGGTAGCGGCCCCTCAGAATATCGCGTTTCATTATGCGGAACCGATCAGGATCAAATATTGCGTCAGGTCATTTTTAACCAGAATTCGCCAATATCATTAATCTTTGTGATGATTTCTGAGGGAAATAACACTGTCATCACAGGGTCACTTGTCGCTATCATGATGAAAAACGCGGCATCTGGGCCGGATCGGCTTTCAATTCCGGCATTCAGCGTCTATCATGCGCGCTCGAAAAATTTCCATTGGCGTAACTGGTTTGAGCTTCATTTGATCAGCGGGCATTCCGCAAGCTCCGGCAGTCTTTTCCAGTTGCGGTTCTATCTGCATTAGCCCACGGGATAGAGTAATACGATAAATGACTGAGACATCCTCTCTGACTCCCCTTGTTGAACTGCATGCCCTGAGCAAAGCGTTCGACGGCAAAACCATCATTGCCGATCTCGAACTGGCGATTAACCACGGCGAATTCCTCACCATTCTCGGCCCCTCCGGCTGTGGAAAAACCACGGTGCTGCGCCTGATCGCCGGTCTGGAAGACGCCGATCGGGGCCGCATCGTGCTCGACGGCCAGGACATCACCGCCATTCCGGCCGAACATCGCCACGTCAACACCGTGTTTCAGAGCTATGCCCTGTTTCCGCACATGTCGGTGTTCGACAACGTCGCCTTTGGCCTGCGCATGCAAAAGGTGCCGGCGGCAGAACTGACGCCGCGCGTCGAAGAGGCGCTGCGCATGGTGCAGCTGGATGCGTTCGCCAAGCGGCGGCCGGGCCAGCTCTCCGGCGGCCAACAGCAGCGCGTGGCCATCGCCCGCGCCGTGGTCAACAAGCCGAAGGTGCTGCTGCTGGACGAATCGCTGTCGGCGCTGGACTACAAGCTGCGCAAACAGATGCAGAACGAGCTGAAGGCGCTGCAGCGCAAGCTGGGCATCACCTTCGTGTTCGTCACCCACGATCAGGAAGAAGCGCTGACCATGTCGGATCGCATCGTGGTGATGCGTGAAGGCCGCATCGAGCAGGACGGCACGCCGCGTGAGATCTACGAAGAGCCGAAGAACCTGTTCGTCGCCAGCTTTATCGGCGAGATCAACATCTTCGACGCGGTGGTCTTGCAGCGCCTCGATGCGCAGCGGGTGCGCGCCAACGTCGAAGGCCGCGAGTGCGACATCTATGCCGATCTGCCGGTAGAGCCGGGCCAAAAGCTGAAGGTGCTGCTGCGCCCGGAGGATCTGCGGGTAGAAGAAGTGAACGACAGCGCGCAACACGACGGGCTGATCGGCTACGTGCGCGAGCGCAACTACAAAGGCATGACGCTGGAATCGGTGGTCGAGCTGGAGAGCGGTAAAACGGTGATGGTCAGCGAGTTCTTCAATGAAGACGATCCGGACGTCGACCACTCGCTCAACCAGAAGATGGCGGTGACCTGGGTTGAAAGCTGGGAGGTGGTGCTGGCCGATGAAGAAATCGCGTAAAGTCTTCCAGAATGTGGTGATCGTCGGCGTCGTCGCCTGGCTGCTGCTGTTCGTGTTCATGCCGAACCTGATGATCATCGCCACCAGCTTCCTGACCCGCGACGACGCCAATCTGGTGAAGATGGTGTTCACGCTGGATAACTATCGGCGCTTGTTCGATCCGTTGTACGCCCAGGTGCTGCTGCACTCGCTGAACATGGCGCTGATCGCCACCCTGTGCTGCCTGGTGATTGGCTATCCGTTCGCCTTTATTCTGGCGCGGTTGCCGCAGAAGGTGCGGCCGCTGCTGCTGTTTCTGCTGATCGTGCCCTTCTGGACCAACTCGCTGATCCGCATCTACGGCCTGAAGCTGTTTCTCAGCACCCGCGGCTATCTCAACGACGCGCTGCTGTGGATCGGCATCATCGACAAGCCGCTGCGCATCATGTACACCTCGGAAGCGGTGATCCTCGGCCTGGTGTATATTCTGCTGCCGTTTATGGTGATGCCGCTCTACTCCAGCATCGAAAAACTCGATAAGTCCTGCCTGGAGGCGGCGCGCGATCTCGGCGCCAGCAAGCTGCAGACCTTTATCCGCATCATCGTGCCGCTGACCATGCCGGGCATTATCGCCGGCTGCCTGCTGGTGGTGCTGCCGGCGATGGGGCTGTTCTTCGTCGCCGATCTGATGGGCGGCGCCAAGAATCTGCTGATCGGCAACGTGATTAAAAGCCAGTTCCTCAATATCCGCGACTGGCCGTTCGGCGCGGCTACCAGCATCTGCCTGACGCTGGTGATGGGGCTGTTGCTGCTGGTCTATTACCGGGCCGCCCGCCTGCTGAACAAGAAGGAGGATCTGGCATGATCGGACGTCTGCTGCGCGGCGGTTTTATGACGCTGGTATACGCCTACCTGTATATCCCGATCGTCATCCTGATCGTCAACTCCTTCAACGCTTCGCGCTTCGGCATCAGTTGGCAAGGAGCCACCACCAAGTGGTACAGCACGCTGCTGAATAACGACAGCCTGCTGCAGGCCGCCGGCCATTCGCTGACCATGGCGGTGCTCTCCGCCACCTTCGCCACGCTGATCGGCTCGCTGACCGCGGTGGCGCTGTACCGTTACCGCTTCCGCGGCAAGCCGTTCGTCGGTGGCATGCTGTTCGTGGTGATGATGTCGCCGGACATCGTGATGGCCATCTCGTTGCTGGTGCTGTTCATGCTGCTCGGCATTTCGCTCGGCTTCTGGTCGCTGCTGTTCTCGCACATCACCTTTTGCCTGCCGTTCGTGGTGGTGACCGTTTACGCGCGCCTGAAAGGGTTCGACGTGAAGATGCTGGAGGCCGCGCGCGATCTCGGTGCAAGCGAGTTCACCATTTTGCGCAAGATCATCCTGCCGCTGGCGATGCCGGCGGTGGCGGCCGGCTGGCTGCTGAGCTTCACCCTGTCAATGGACGACGTAGTCGTCTCCTCCTTCGTCACCGGGCCGAGCTACGAAATCTTGCCGCTGAAGATCTATTCGATGGTGAAAGTCGGCGTCTCGCCGGAGGTCAACGCGCTGGCCACCATTTTGCTGCTGTTGTCGCTGGTGCTGGTGATCGCCAGCCAGTGGGTGATGCGCGATCGCTCGCCCGGCGGGAAGGCCGAGTAGCCCTTCCCGCCGGGCGCGGCGGCGCCCGCCTCTTTCATTCGCCGCAGTGATGTGACTGCGGCCGTTTTTGATCGGCCAGGCTCGGTTAACCCGCTGATTTGCCGCTGGGATAACCGCCTTTACCCACCCCGCCCCGGCCCCTATAATGGCCCCTTTCTGGGGTATGGCGCGGCCGCCAAACGGTTTGCCCATACGGGTTCGGCTCATTACTGCTGAAGGATACGCTGCATGAAAAAGTGGTCACATCTGCTCGCAGCCGGGATGATGGCGCTGAGTTTCTGCTCTGCAAACGCCTCTGACGGCAAAACGCTGTATTTCTATAACTGGACTGAATACGTCCCGCCGGGGCTGCTGGAGCAGTTCACCAAGGAAACCGGCATCAAGGTGATCTATTCCACCTATGAATCCAACGAAAGCATGTACGCCAAGCTGAAGACCTATAAAGACGGCGCGTACGATCTGGTGGTGCCTTCCACCTACTTCATCGCCAAGATGAGCAAGGAAGGCATGCTGCAAAAAATCGACAAGAGCAAGCTCAGCCACTTCAAGGATCTCGATCCTGCCCTGCTGAACAAGCCGTTCGATCCTAACAACGACTATTCCATCCCCTATATCTGGGGCGCCACCGCCATCGGCGTTAACAGCGATGCGCAGGAGCCCTCTACCGTCACGTCCTGGGCCGATCTGTGGCAGCCGCAGTACAAAGGCCGCCTGCTGCTGACCGACGACGCGCGCGAAGTGTTCCAGATGGCGCTGCTCAAGCTGGGCTATTCCGGCAACACCACCGACCCGAAAGAGATCGAAGCCGCCTATCACGAACTGCAGAAATTGATGCCGAACGTGCTGGCCTTCAACTCCGACAACCCGGGCAACCCGTTTATGGAAGGGGAAGTCAACGTCGGTATGGTGTGGAACGGTTCGGCCTTCGTGGCGCGCCAGGCCGGCACGCCGCTGGAGATCGTCTGGCCGAAGGAAGGCGGGATCTTCTGGATGGACAGCCTGGCCATTCCGGCCAACGCGCGCAACGTCGAGGGGGCGCTGAAGCTGATCGACTTCCTGCTACGGCCGGAAATCGCGGTGCAGGTGGCGGAAACCATCGGTTACCCGACGCCGAACCTGGCGGCGAAGAAGCTGCTGTCGCCGGAGATCGCCAATGACAAGTCACTCTACCCGGATAAGGCGGTGATTGAACACGGCGAGTGGCAAAACGACGTCGGCGACGCCAGCACGCTGTACGAAAGCTACTTCCAAAAGCTGAAAGCCGGGCGTTGATCGTTAGAGAAACGCTATTATCTTCGTTATCCGCCATCACAAGTCGGATAACGAAGTTGCAGCAGCTTATTGATGTATTTTTATAAAGCATTACTCCCTGTAATTATGCACGAATGTTTACGCATTGAATACCCCTTGTAATTACACATGGATAGCGGTATATTATCTAAGTTATTGCATTTTATTTTTAATTATTATGAGGTGGTGAATGCGCATCGGAATTGCGAGCAATGGATACCCTGAAAAGCGGTGCATTACTGAAAACAAAAGTCATGACTTCATCAACTTTGATAAAAGCAATATTTTTAAATATATTAACTTTCTGAACAGCAAACTACTACATAAAGCACCATCATTTATTTTTAGACCGCTCATAATTAACCCCTCAGATAATATTGATGCATTTCATTTCTTCAACCACACCGGATTACTAAAAAGCAAGTGGGTTTCAACCTTTGAGACTATTATCCCGAGAATACCGGAAGTAATGGACATTCATAGAAAACCGGATGGGGAGAATAATTATGAGAAAAACGAAAAGATTGAAGCCTTGCTGTCAGCCATCGCCGAAAGCAATTGCCTTAGTATTTTAGCATTATCACAATCTGCTTATAATATTCAGGTGGCTATGCTTGATGAATACCCCGCTCTTGCCGATTCAATCAAAAGCAAGATGCGTGTTGTTCATCCGCCTCAGCAACTGTTAGTGGCTGCGGTAACTGACAAACCGGTCGATTCAGACAGGGTAAAGCTCATCTTTGTCGGTCGGGACTTTTACCGTAAAGGCGGTGCAGAAATCGTTCTTGCCGTTAGTGAACTGGTTGAGAGCGGGATTATTTCAGCAGACGACATTGATGTCACTTTGATCGGCGATCTGGGCAAAAGAGATAATTATGTTCATGGTGAATTCAAAGATGATATGCAATTCTATGAACGCATTGAATCCATTGTAAAAGGTCTATCATGTATTTCCCATTTTGCATCGCTTCCTAACGGGCAAGTAATGGAAAAATTCATTAGTAGCCACATTGGTTTGTTGCCAACATGGGGTGACACTTATGGTTATTCCGTATTGGAAATGCAAGCTTGCGGATGCCCTGTGATAACAACCAGCGTTCGTGCATTGACAGAAATACACCCCTCCGAATCAGGTTGGATGATCGATGTTCCATGTAATAAATTTAAAGAAATTGTCATCAGTAGTTATGATGACAAAGAAGAAATTCGTAATACCATTATAGCTGGCATCAAGAAAAATATAACTAATGCCGTTGCTGACAAAAAAACAATAAGCGATAAAGCACAAGCATCCATCGAAAGAATAAAAAATGCGCATGCTCCCGATACCTATTTTAAACTAATTGATACTATTTACGAAAGTAAATAGGAAAAATCCATTATTAACGCATTACGCTCTAAATGCGTTAATATCCCATAAAAAGCTCAGGTGTAATTAAGTTTGCACCTGAGTTTTTTCATCCCCGAACGCACTACTAAGGCCTGTCGGCCCGCGCCACCTTGCCCACCAGGAACTTGTGCACAAAACGCGGCACCACTTCGCTGGCCAGGCCGTAGTGTTTCTCGTCGAACTGGCTCTCCACCTGGCTCGGCTCCAGGTTCAGCTCCATGGCATAGGCGCCGCCCAGCCGCGCCTCATGCACGAAGCCGGCCGCCGGATAGACGTGGCCGGAGGTGCCGATGGCGACGAAGAAATCGGCCTTGCTCAGCGCCTGATAAATATCGTCCATGCCCAGCGGCATCTCGCCGAACCACACTACGTGCGGCCGCAGCGGCGCCGGGAACTGGCAGCAGTGGCAACGATCGTCGACGCTGAGATCGCCAGGCCATTCGAACACCTGGCCCGACTGGGTGCAGCGCACCTTCAGCAATTCGCCGTGCATGTGCAGCACTCGCTTGCTGCCGGCGCGCTCATGCAGGTTATCGATGTTTTGCGTGACCAGCAGGAAGTTGTCCCCCAGCCACTCTTCCAGATCCGCCAGCGCGCGGTGCGCGGCGTTCGGGGCGATCTCCTCCGTCTGCAGTTGGCGGCGGCGTTCGTTGTAAAACGCCTGCACCAGCGCCGGATCGCGCTGAAAACCTTCCGGCGTGGCGACGTCCTCCACCCGGTGCTCTTCCCACAGCCCATCCGCGGCACGGAAGGTGCGAATGCCCGACTCGGCCGAAATGCCGGCCCCGGTCAACACCACCACAAACGGCTTTTTCAGCTCGGCCGCCGCCATGGTGTCACGGTGAAAAATGCGTGAACGAAAGCGCTGATGCAGCACATGCTTACTCTTGCGAAACTGACACAGCCGATGGCGAGTGTGCATTAACTCTCTCCTTACTTTTCCCTGTTTACCAAATTGAGGAACGCTGCGCCGCGCACGCCGCCGGCGTCGCCATAGCGCGCCTTCTCGATGCGCGGCAGCCGGGCCACCCGCAGCAGATGCGCCGGCAGCCGCTGCGGCAACGCCTGGTAAATGGCGTCGAAGTTCGACAGCCCGCCGCCGATCACCACCAGGTGCGGATCCAGCACCGTCAGCAGGTTGCCGAGGCAGATCGCCAGCACGTCCATAAAGCGGTCGACGTGAGCCACCGCCTGCGGCTCACCCGCCTGATAATGCGCAATGATCTCGGTGGCAGGCAAGTGCCGGCCATAGAAATGGGCGTACATCCATTCGAAACCGCGGCCCGATATGTAATTTTCAATGCAACCCTGATGGCCGCACCCGCAGGCAACGCGAGGCACATCACGCCCCAAGACCTCGAGCGCGTCCACCGGCAGGCGCAAATGGCCGAACTCGCCGGCGATATAGTTGCGCCCAGGCACCGTCTTGCCGTCGACGACCAGCCCGCCGCCTACGCCGGTGCCGAGGATGATGCCCAGCACCGTCGGGTAGCGGCGAAACTCGTCGTCCCAGGCCTCCGACAGCGCAAAGCAGTTGGCGTCGTTATCGACCCGCACCTCGCGCCCGATCAGCGCCGCCAGATCGCGCGGCAGCGGTCGCCCCATCGCCGCCGGCACGTTGGCGGTAAACAGCGTGCCGTCATCGTCGTTGGGCAGGCCCGGGATGCCGATGCCGACGCTGCCGCGCCGGCCGCAAAACGCATCCGCCTCAAGGGTCAGATCGCACAGCGTGGCCAGCAGCTGCCGGTAATCTTCACGCGGCGTCGGCACCCGCTTTTGCCAAATGCGCTGCAGCTGGTCGTCGAACACCCCCAGCTCAATCTTGGTGCCGCCCATATCGAAACCGTAGTACATAACCCATCCCCAGGCTAAAAAAACGGGGCGGCATCGCTGCCTCCCCGTGGGTTTTATTGTCCGCTCAGCACCCGCGCCGGATCGATGCGGCTGGCGCGCCTGGCCGGATACCAACTGGCCAACAGGCTCAGCACGATGGCGGTCGCCAGCACGATCAGCACGTCCAGCCAGTGCAGCTCGGAAGGCAGGAAGTCGATGAAGTAGATATCGCCCGACAGGAAGGAGTGGCCGACCAGTTTCTCGATGCCCCGGATGATGTTGGTCAGCTGCAGCGAGGCGATCACCCCGATCACCACGCCGCTCAGGCTGCCCAGCAGCCCGGCCAGCAGCCCATACCAGATGAAGATGGCGCGGATAAAGCCGTCTTTGGCGCCCAGGGTGCGCAGCACCGCGATGTCGGCGCTTTTGTCTTTCACCGCCATCACCAGCGTGGACACGATGTTGAAGCAGGCCACGCCGATCACCAGCACCATCGCCAGGTACATAATGGCGCGGATCATCTGGATATCGCGATACATGTAGCCGTACTTGCCGATCCAGCTTTTGATGTAGATATAAGAATTGGTCACTTCGCCGGCGTCGCGCACCAGTTTATTGGCGGCGAACACGTCGTTCATCTTGAGGGCGATACCCGTGACGCTGTCACCCATATCGAGATACTGCTGCGCATCGGCCAGCGGCACCAGCGCCAGGCTGTGATCGAGCTGGCCGCTGAGCTGCAAAATGCCGGTCACGTGCAGACGGATGCGCTTCGGCTGCAGCAGCTTCATTTCCGGGTCGCTGTTGGGGATCATCACCGTCACATAGGCGCCCTGCTTGACGCCCAGCGCGTCGGCCACGCCCTTGCCGAGGATCACCTGCTGCTCGCCGGGCTTGAAGTTGGCCCAGGCGTCGCCCTGCACGTACTGCGGCAGCGCGCTCAGTCGGCTCTCCTGCTGCGGATCAACGCCTTTGACTTCCACCGCGCGCAGCTGCGCGCCGTTCTCCATCAGGCCGGTAAAGTTGATGTACGGCGCGGCGGCCACAATGCCCGGCACCTTTTCCACCCGCTGCAGAATCGACGGCCAGCCGCTGAACGGCTGATTGACCGGCTCGAGTTCGCCGTGCGGCACCACCGCCAGAATGCGATTCTTCAGCTCGCGCTCAAAACCGTTCATCGCGCTCAGGCCGACGATCAGCACCGCCACCCCCAGCGCGATGCCGATGGTGGAGATGACCGAGATCAGCGACACCATGCCGCCGCGTTTACGGCCGCGGCTGAAACGCAGGGCCGTCAGGAAGGACAGTGAGGCTCCCGCCATTACTCGGCCCCCATCAGGGTCAGCTGCGCCTGCAGGTGGCCGTCGGCCATTTCCAGCTGGCGGCTCAGGCGCTTGGCCAGCTGCAGATCGTGCGTCACCACCAGAAAAGCGGTGCCCTGACGCACGTTCAGCTCGCCCAGCAGATCGAAGATGCTGTCTGCGGTGCGTTTGTCCAGGTTACCGGTCGGTTCGTCCGCCAGCACCAGCGCCGGGTTGTTGACCAGCGCGCGCGCGATCGCTACGCGCTGACGCTCGCCGCCGGAGAGCTCGGACGGACGGTGCTTGCTGCGTTTTTCCAGCCCGACCGCCGCCAGCATCTCCCGCGCCTTCTCCTGCGCCTGTGCCGGCTTGGCGCCGCCGATCAGCAGCGGCATGGCGGCGTTTTCCAGCGCGGTGAAGTCCGGCAGCAAATGGTGAAACTGATAGATAAAGCCCAGCTGGCGGTTGCGCAGCTCGGCCTTGGCCGCCGAAGACATGGCGTTCAGCGATTCGCCCTTGAAGATCACCTCGCCGGAGGTCGGTGAGTCCAACCCGCCCAGCAGGTGCAACAGGGTACTCTTGCCGGAACCCGAGCTGCCGACGATCGCCATCATCTCGCCCTGCTGCATGGCAAAGCTGACATTGCGCAGCACGTCGGTGTGCAGATTGCCTTCCTGATAGGTCTTGCACAGGTTGTCACACTGCAGCAAAAGATGGTTACTCATAGCGTAAAGCCTCAGCGGGTTGTACGGCGGCAGCGCGCCATGAAGGATAAAGCGTGGACAACAAGGAAACCGCCATCGCCACCACGGCGATGATCGTTACCTGCAGCGGATCAACCGCCACCGGCAGCGAAGCGCCGTCGATCAAGGCGCCGAGGATCGGCATCAGGTTATTCAGGTTGGTGGCCAGCAGCACGCCGAGCAGCGTGCCGAGCAGCGAACCGATGATGCCGGCGCTGGCGCCCTGCACCATAAACACCGACATGATCTGGCGGCGAGTCAGCCCCTGGGTCTGCAGAATGGCGACCTCGCCCTGCTTTTCCATCACCAGCAGGCCGAGCGACGTAATGATGTTAAACGCCGCCACCGCCACGATCAGGCTGAGCAGCAGCCCCATCATGTTTTTCTCCATGCGCACCGCCTGGAACAGTTCCCCCTTGCGATCGCGCCAGTCTTTCCAGACCGTGCCCGCCGGCAGCGCCTGTTGGCTGAGGGTATCGACCGTCAGCGGCTGCTGCAGGAACAGGCGCCAGCCGGTAATGTTGCCGGCCGGGTAGCGCATCAGGCGCGAAGCGTCCTGTTGGTTGACCAGCAGCTGATAGCCGTCCACCTCGCTGTTGGCGTGGAAGGTGCCGATAAGGGTGAACAGTCGCTGGCTGGGAATGCGGCCCATCGGTGTGAACTGGCTGGCGCTCGGCACCATCACGCGCAGCGAATCGCCGCGCTTGACGCCGAGTTGCCCCGCCAGCTGTTCGCCGATGATGATGTTGTATTGACCCGGCTGCAACTGTTGCTGCTTGACGTTGACCAGATACGGGGTCAGCGGATCGGCTTCGTCGGGATTGACGCCGAGCATCACCCCGACCGCCACGCTGCGGGCGCTTTGCAGCACCACGTCACCGGTGGTCAGCGGCGCGACGCGCGTGACGCCCTGCAGCTTCTGCACCTCGGAGGCCGGCAGCTGCTGCGGGTTGACCGATCCTTGCGGACTGGTAACCAACGCCTGCGGCATCAGGCCGAGGATGTTGTTCTCCAGATCCTTTTCGAAACCGTTCATCACCGACAGCACGGTGACCAACGCCATCACCCCCAGCGTAATGCCGATGGTGGAAAGCCAGGAAACAAACCGCCCGAAGCGGTCTGAGGCTCGCCCGCGCATGTAGCGCAGGCCAATGAATAACGCGACAGGTTGATACATGAAATCCGTTTGATAGCCGTGGCTTAAGCAAAGTGATCATGGATAATAAAGGCTCTCCCTCGTTTAGGGAACACCCGGCGGCCTTTTATTGCGCCGGGCGGCCCCTCATCCGGCGTCTCGCTTGAGCAGGTTATAGACCGACACCCGCGAGATGCCGAGCGCTTCGGCCACCATGGTGGCCGCGCCGCGCAGTTGCAAATACCCTTGCTGCTTCAGCTGTTGCACCACCTGAAACCGCTGTTCGGAAGACAAAGCGCGCGGCTGGGTGGCATGCGACGCGGCGAACGCGTTGATCGCCGCGGCGATGTCCGACAGCGAGCGTGCACTCTCCGCCGCCTGCGGCGCGGCGCTTTGCACCACCGCCGTCAGCTGCTGCAGGATAGCGGTGACGCTGTTGAAGATAGACACATCCAGATTGAGGCAAATCGCCGCCACAAAGCGGCCCTGGCTATTGCGCAGGCCGATCGAGGTGCTCTTGGCCGGGCGCCCGTCCGGAAACACGCTGGCGTAGTTCTGCACCACGTCTGGAAACTCCGGCGACGCGATGCGCTCCAGCCCCATTTCCGTCGCGGCGTCGCCGATGCGGCGGTTGGACAGATTGTTGGCGATGGCGACAATGGCGCGATCGGGCTGGGTCAGATCGTGCAGCACCACTTCGCAACCGGGCGCGAACATCACGCCCAGCGCCTGAACAATTTTTTCCGCTTCGCGCAGCAACAGCGCATTTTCCTGCCTGAGATCGCTCATTAAGTTAACCATTTGACAATAACTTTACAAAGAGTAAATTAAAAATCCACACCAAGCAATGTATCGTCCATCACTTACCTGTGCGAGGTCGCCATGAGTTCAGTCCCACGCTGCATCACCGCCACCGATATTGCCACCGCCGCCGACGTTATCGCCGGGCATGCCCTGCGCACGCCGGTCATGACTTCGCGCCAGGCCGACCAGATCGCCGGCGCGCAGCTGTTCTTCAAGTGCGAGAATTTTCAGCGCATCGGCGCCTTCAAATTTCGCGGCGCCTATAACGCCATCGCGCAACTCAGCGCAGAGCAGCGTCGGGCCGGGGTAATCGCCTTTTCATCCGGCAACCACGCACAGGCGATGGCGCTGGCGGCGCGCGAATTGGGCGTTAGCGCCACCATCGTAATGCCCCATGACGCCCCTGCGGCCAAGCTGGCGGCGACGCGCGGCTACGGCGCCAACGTGGTCATCTATCAGCGCCACAGCGAAGATCGTGAAGAAATCACCCGACGCCTGGCCGCAGAGCGGGGCCTGACGCTGGTGCCACCGTACGATTATCCGCAGGTGATCGCCGGCCAGGGCACCGCCGCCAAGGAGCTGTTTGAAGAGACCGGGCCATTGGATCTGCTGTTGGTGTGCACCGGCGGCGGCGGCCTGCTGGCCGGCAGCGCGGTAGCGGCGCATCACTGGTCGCCGGGCTGCCGCGTGTTCGGCGTCGAGCCCGAAGCCGGCAACGACGTTCAGCAAGCCTTTCAGCGCGGTGAACCGGTGCACATCCCGGTGCCGAAAACCCTTGCCGACGGCGCGCAGACCCAACAGGTCGGGCGGCTGACCTTCCCGATCATTCAAGAATATGTCGAAGGCATTCTGACGGTCAGCGACGCCCAGCTGTGTCGGCAAATGCGCTTCTTTATGGAGCGGATGAAAATGGTGGTTGAGCCGACCGGCTGCCTGGCGGCCGCGGCGGCGATGAACGGCCTGCTCGATCTGCACGGTAAAAAGGTCGGCGTTATCGTCAGCGGCGGCAATCTTGACGTCGACAAGATTGCGCACTATCTCGCCCTGGCCGGCGAAAATTAACGCGGCGCATCGGTTAAATAACAGGCGGAACATCAGGGTATAGCGCTTTTTGCTGTGTCAGTTTGGCGGCCGCTGGGCTACTATAAACAGCATAAAGGCGCTGGGTTATCCGTGCCGGAACGCCCTCTAACACATTGATTAAAGATACCTGAATGAGCACTTCCGATAGCCGTAACCGTTCCTCATCCCCCCGTTATTCTCTGCCCGATCGCGCGGGCGATCTGCGCCAGCTGGGGCAACTGACCGGCGCGGCCTGCGCCGTGGAATGCGCCGAGATCGTCGAACGCCACCCTGGCCCGGTGATGCTGATCGCGCCGGACATGCAAAACGCCCTGCGGCTGCGCGACGAGATCCAGCAGTTCACCGACCAGATGGTGACCACGCTGTCCGACTGGGAAACCCTGCCGTACGACAGCTTCTCGCCGCATCAGGAAATCATCTCGGATCGTTTGTCGAGCCTGTATCACCTGCCGACCATGGCGCGCGGCGTGATTATTCTGCCGGTCAACACCCTGATGCAGCGCGTCTGCCCGCACGAGTTCCTGCACGGCCACGCGCTGGTGATGAAGAAAGGCCAGCGCCTGTCGCGCGACAAGCTGCGCGCGCAGCTGGAACAGGCCGGTTACCGCAGCGTCGATCAGGTGATGGAGCACGGCGAATTCGCCACCCGCGGCGCGTTGCTCGATCTTTACCCGATGGGCAGCGATGAGCCTTACCGCATCGACTTCTTCGATGACGAAATCGACAGCCTGCGCATCTTCGACGTCGATACCCAGCGCACGTTGAGCGAAGTCGAGGCCATCAATCTGTTGCCGGCCCACGAGTTCCCCACCGACAAAAACGCCATCGAGCTGTTTCGCAGCCAGTGGCGCGAGCAGTTTGAGGTGCGCCGCGACGCCGAGCACATCTATCAGCAGGTCAGCAAAAGCGCCTGGCCGGCCGGCATCGAATACTGGCAGCGGCTGTTCTTCAGCCAGCCGCTGCCGTCGCTGTTCAGCTACCTGCCGGCCAATACGCTGATCGTCAACACCGGCGATCTGGAGGGCGCCGCCGAGCGCTTCTGGCAGGACGTCAACCAGCGTTACGAAAGCCGCCGCGTCGATCCGATGCGCCCGCTGCTGGCGCCGGATACGCTGTGGCTGCGCGTCGACGCGCTGTTCGGCGAGCTGAAGGCCTGGCCGCGCATCGCGCTGAAAACCGATAAGCTGCCGGCCAAGGCCGGCAATACCAATCTGGACTACCATGCCCTGCCCGATCTGGCGGTGCAAGCGCAGCATAAATCCCCGCTGGATAACCTGCGGCGCTTTATCGAAGGCTTCGACGGCAGCGTGATTTTCTCCGTCGAGAGCGAGGGGCGGCGTGAAACGCTGCAGGATCTGCTCGGCCGCATCAAGCTGGCGCCGGCGCTGATTCAGCGCCTCGATCAGGCGGAAACGGCGGGCCGTTACATGATGGTCGGCGCCGCCGAACACGGCTTCCTCGACGGCCTGCGTCAGCGGGCGCTGATCTGCGAAAGCGATCTGCTCGGCGAGCGCGTCAGCCGCCGCCGGCAGGACAACCGGCGCACCATCAATACCGATACCCTGATCCGCAACCTGGCGGAGCTGCATCCCGGCCAGCCGGTGGTGCATCTGGAACACGGCGTCGGCCGCTACGTCGGCCTGACCACGCTGGAGGCCGGCGGCATCAAGGCCGAGTACCTGATCCTCTCCTACGCCGGTGAGGACAAGCTGTACGTGCCGGTTTCTTCACTGCATCTGATCAGCCGCTACGCCGGCGGCGCGGACGAAAACGCCCCGCTGCACAAGCTGGGCGGCGACGCCTGGACGCGCGCGCGGCAGAAAGCGGCCGAGCGCGTGCGCGACGTGGCGGCGGAGCTGCTGGATATCTACGCCCAGCGCGCCGCCAAGGCCGGTTTCGCCTTCAAACACAATCGCGAACAGTACCAGCTGTTCTGCCAGAGCTTCCCGTTCGAAACCACGCCGGATCAGGAACAGGCGATCAACGCGGTGCTGAGCGACATGTGCCAGCCGCTGGCGATGGACCGCCTGGTGTGCGGCGACGTCGGCTTCGGCAAAACCGAAGTGGCGATGCGCGCCGCCTTCCTGGCGGTGGAAAACGGCAAGCAGGTGGCGGTGCTGGTGCCGACCACCCTGCTGGCGCAGCAGCACTTCGACAACTTCCGCGATCGCTTTGCCACCTGGCCGATCCGCATCGAAATGATGTCGCGCTTCCGCAGCGCCAAAGAGCAGCAGCAGGTGCTGGACGACGCGGCCGAAGGCAAAGTGGACATCATCATCGGCACCCACAAGCTGTTGCAGAGCGATCTGCGCTGGAAAGACCTGGGGCTGCTGATCGTCGATGAAGAACACCGCTTCGGCGTGCGCCATAAAGAACGCATCAAGGCGATGCGCGCCGACGTCGATATCCTGACGCTGACCGCCACGCCAATCCCGCGTACCCTGAACATGGCGATGAGCGGCATGCGCGATCTGTCGATCATCGCCACCCCGCCCGCGCGCCGGCTGGCGGTGAAGACCTTCGTGCGCGAATACGACAGCCTGGTGGTGCGCGAGGCGATCCTGCGTGAAGTGCTGCGCGGCGGCCAGGTTTACTACCTCTACAACGACGTGGAAAACATCGAGAAAGCGGCGCAGCGCCTGGCGGAACTGGTGCCGGAAGCGCGCATCGCCATCGGCCACGGCCAGATGCGCGAACGCGATCTGGAACGGGTGATGAACGATTTCCACCACCAGCGCTTCAACGTGCTGGTGTGCACCACCATCATCGAGACCGGCATCGATATCCCCAGCGCCAACACCATCATCATCGAGCGGGCCGATCGCTTCGGCCTGGCGCAGCTGCACCAGCTGCGCGGCCGCGTCGGGCGTTCGCACCACCAGGCTTACGCCTATCTGCTGACGCCGAACCCGAAAGCCATGGGCACCGACGCCCATAAACGGCTCGAAGCCATCGCATCGCTGGAAGATCTCGGCGCCGGTTTCGCCCTGGCGACCCACGATCTGGAGATCCGCGGCGCCGGCGAACTGCTGGGCGAAGACCAGAGCGGCCAGATGACCACCGTCGGTTTCTCGCTCTACATGGAGCTGTTGGAAAGCGCCGTCGATGCGTTGAAAAACGGCCGCGAACCGTCGCTGGAAGATCTCACCAGCAGCCAGACCGAGGTGGAACTGCGCATGCCGGCGCTGCTGCCGGAAGATTTCATTCCCGACGTCAATACCCGTCTTTCGCTGTACAAGCGTATCGCCAGCGCGAAAAGCGACGGCGAGCTGGATGAGCTGAAAGTCGAGCTGATCGACCGCTTCGGCCAGTTGCCGGACGCGGCGCGCAACCTGTTGCAGTGCGCGGCGCTGCGCCTGCATGCGCAGAAGCTGGGCATCAAACGCATCGAGAGCAACGAGCGCGGCGGCTTTATCGAATTCGGCGACAACAACCGCGTCGACCCGGGTTATCTGATCGGCCTGTTGCAAGGCAATCCGCAGGTTTACCGCCTGGACGGCCCGTGCAAGCTGAAGTTCACGCTCGATTTGGCCGACCGCCAGAAACGCCTGACGTTCACCGAAGATCTGCTGGACGCCTTCCGCGAACACACGCTGGCGGCCTGAGCCAACGCTCCCGCCGGCGCGGCGGGAGGCGGCTTATTCGCGCGGGAAACCGGCGCCCAGCGGCGCCAGCTGCATCACGCGGCTGGTCACCACCCGATTTTTACCGCTGCGCTTCGCCTCATATAACGCTTCGTCGGTCATGGCGATCGCCTTGTCCAGCGTCATGCCGGGCAGATACAGCGACACGCCGATCGACAGCGTGATGTGCGCTTCATCGTGGGCATTCAGCAAGAACGTCGAGCTCTCCACCGCGCTGCGAATGCGCTCCGCCACCCCACCGATGACCAGCGGATCGTAACTGGCGGTGATCACCATAAACTCCTCGCCGCCGTAACGCCCGACGAAGTCCTCGTTGCGCACGCTGTTTTGCAGCAGCCGGCCAACGCTGGCCAGCAGCACGTCGCCGGCCGGGTGGCCGTAGGTGTCATTGATCTTTTTGAAGTCATCCAAATCGAGGATCATCAGCCCGCACGGGCGGCGTTCGGCGCGCTGCAGCATCAGGTGGTAATCGACGCTGGCGCGGTTGTTGATATGGGTCAGGCTGTCGGTCGTGGCGCGGGCGCGCATCGTGAAGTAGGCGTAGATATGGCGCTCTTTGAAATTCAGCGCATGGTAGCAAATCGCCAGGCAGAGCGCGGAAACCGCCTGGTACAGCAACACGTCCAGCCATAGCCCGCTCATGTCCACCAGCAGCCACACCACCGCGATGCGATACAGTGCGATGGCGCCGATCGTCAGGTAAAACACCCAGTGGGATTTCTTCAGCCACACGCGCGACAGCAGCAACGGCACCAGGATTGAGGCGATAAACAGGTTATCGACGGTGAAACCGCCGGTCAGCGCCATGGCGAACAAAAAGCTCACCAGCCCACTGATACCGCCGCCGAAACAAGTCACCAGGACCATCGGAATCATCGAAAAGCTGTAGTGCACCTTATCGGTCAGCTCCAGCCGGTCCTGGCTTAAATACAGCACCGCCACCCCGGCCAACAGGCCGAATACGACGCGCTTCCACAGCGCAGAGCGATAGGAGAACGGCGCATTTTTACTGAGAACGAAATAGCTTACCGACAGCGTGGCGTAGGTGATGCAGGCGTCGCTGTAAATGGCGGGAATGGACGCAATGTAGGTCATAAATAGTCAGCGGCTCCTCGGGATCGCCAGGGGTTGATATGCAGACGTTGAATAACGCATCCCTGTCGTCTCCGCTTCGGCGGCGGCTATTTTACACAGTCTATTAATAGAGTAGCAGTTCTATCTTATCGCCAAGCCGTCTATCTCACGATGCGCGCTTCAGGCTACTCTGTGCTTTGTGTTATCGGGGGAGAACCGCATGAATATCGACGATGAACTGCAGGCGCTCAGCGAACAGGAAGCGACGCTGGCCTTTACCCATTTTGACGCCGCCACCGCCTGGGAGCTGGGCGCGGCGCTGAAAACCGCCGCCGAGCGGCGCGGCCTGAGCATCGCTATCGAGATCCAACTGGCCGGGCAGACGCTGTTGTATTACGCCATGCCGGGCGCCACACCGGACATCGCCGACTGGGTGCGGCGCAAGCGCAATCTGGTGAATCATTTTCACAAAAGCTCTTACGCCATCGGCCTGCGCTTGCAGCAGCGGCAAACGTCGCTGGAAGAGCGCTACGGGCTGAGCGTGCGCGACTATTCGGTGCACGGCGGCGCCTTCCCGCTCACCCTGGCCGGCCTCGGCTGCGTCGGCAGCATCAGCATTTCCGGCGCGCCGCAGAAGGAAGATCACCAGCTGCTGGTAAGCACTTTAGCCCACTTTCTCGGCTTATCCCTGCCCGCGCTCCACTAGCCGTTAAAACCTTGATTATTCCTTTCCTTTTCAGCCGCAGAATCTGCGGCTGACTTATCTGTTATCCGCATTTAGCGCCAAACAAAAGGGAGACTCTCTGATTTCCTGTGCCAAATTGACACAGGTCTGGTAATCCGCTGAACAAAAGGCGTATGGTATCTGTCACGTGACAAGACGGACCTCATCGGGCCCGCCATTCCTTTCACTTTTGAAGATTTGGTACGCACCGTAGATGAAAACGCATGAAATAAACAAAATTCGCCCCTTCAGCGCGCTGATAGACGCCTGCTGGCGGGAACCTTATAGCCTGGCGCGGTTGCTGAAAGACGCTATCGCCGGGGTGACGGTCGGTATTATCGCCATCCCGCTGGCGATGGCGCTGGCGATCGCCAGCGGCGTGCCGCCGCAGTACGGCCTGTATACCGCCGCCATCGCCGGGATCGTCATCGCCGTCAGCGGCGGTTCGCGCTACAGCGTCTCCGGCCCCACCGCCGCCTTCGTGGTGATCCTGTATCCGGTTTCGCAGCAGTTCGGATTGGCCGGCCTGCTGGTCGCCACGCTGATCTCCGGGGTGTTTCTGCTGCTGATGGGGCTGGCGCGCTTTGGCCGGCTGATCGAGTACATTCCGCTGCCGGTGACACTCGGCTTTACCTCCGGTATCGCCATCACCATCGCCACCATGCAGATCAAGGACTTCTTCGGCCTGCAGCTGGCGCACACGCCGGAAAATTACGTCGGCAAGCTGTACGCCCTACTGCAGGCGCTGCCAACGCTGGATTTCGGCGATACCCTGATCGGCGCGGTGACGCTCCTGATCCTGATCTTCTGGCCCAAGCTCGGCCTGCGGGTGCCTGGCCACCTGCCGGCGCTGCTGGCGGGCACCGCGCTGATGGGGCTGCTGGCGCTGTTTGACCACCCGGTGGCGACCATCGGCTCGCGCTTCAGCTACCTGCTGGCCGACGGCAGCAGCGGCCAGGGCATCCCGCCGATCCTGCCGCAGCTGCTGCTGCCCTGGGATCTGCCGGGCGGCGGCGGGCAGCCGTTCACCCTGAGCTGGCAAACCGTTTCCGCCCTGCTGCCGGCGGCGTTTTCGATGGCGATGCTCGGCGCGATCGAATCGCTGCTGTGCGCCGTGGTGCTCGACGGCATGACCGGCAAGAAGCACAACTCGAACAGCGAGCTGATCGGCCAGGGTGCGGGCAACATCATCGCGCCGTTCTTCGGCGGCATTACCGCCACCGCCGCGATTGCCCGTTCGGCGGCCAACGTGCGCGCCGGCGCCACCTCGCCGGTGTCCGCCATCATCCACGCGCTGCTGGTGCTGTTGGCGCTGCTGGTATTGGCACCGTGGCTCTCTTACCTGCCGCTGGCGGCGATGGCGGCGCTGCTGCTGATGGTCGCCTGGAACATGAGCGAGGCGCACAAGGTGATTTATCTGCTGCGCCGGGCGCCGAAGGACGACATTCTGGTGCTGCTGCTGTGCATGTCGCTGACGGTGCTGTTCGATATGGTGATCGCCATTACCGTGGGCATCGTGCTGGCGTCGCTGCTGTTTATGCGCCGCATCGCCCGCATGACGCGGCTGAGTGAGCTGAGCGCCGGCGACGGCCGCCTGGTGCTCCGGGTGAACGGCCCGCTGTTCTTCGCCGCCGCCGAGCGCATCTTTACCGAACTGCTGGCGCGCAGCGAAGGCTACCGCACGATCGTGCTGCAATGGGATGCGGTGCCGGTGCTCGATGCCGGCGGCCTGAGCGCCCTGCGGCGCTTTATCGACGTGCTGCCGGCAGACAAAAAGCTGGTGATCACCGACGTGCCGTTCCAGCCGCTGAAAACCCTGGCGCGTGCGCGGGTGCAGCCGATCGAGGGCCGCCTGCAGTTCTACCCGACGCTGCCGGAAGCGCTGGCGGCCACCGGCGCCTAAACGTAAAAAAGCCCGACGAGTCGGGCTTTTTTTTATGGCGACGAACGCTTAGTTGCTGGTATCCAGCTCCGGGAAGCTCTTCACCAGGTCGTCGATGGCTTTCATCTGCGCCAGGAACGGCTCCAGCTTGTCCAACGGCAGCGCAGACGGGCCGTCGCACTTGGCGTTTTTCGGATCCGGGTGCGCTTCGAGGAACAGGCCGGCCAGGCCAACCGCCATACCGGCGCGCGCCAGCTCGGCCACCTGAGCGCGGCGGCCGCCGGACGCGGCGCCGAACGGATCGCGGGTCTGCAGCGCGTGGGTCACGTCGAAGATCACCGGATGGCCGCCGGTCACGTTCTTCATCACGTTGATGCCCAGCATGTCGACCACCAGGTTGTCATAGCCGAAGTTGCTGCCGCGATCGCACAGGATCACCTGATCGTTGCCGCCTTCTTTGAACTTGTCGACGATGTTGCCCATCTGCCCCGGGCTGACGAACTGCGGCTTCTTGACGTTGATCACCGCGCCGGTTTTCGCCATCGCTTCCACCAGATCGGTCTGACGCGCCAGGAAGGCCGGCAGCTGGATCACGTCAACCACTTCGGAAACCGGCTGCGCCTGCGCCGCTTCATGCACGTCGGTGATGATTTTCACGCCGAAGGTTTTTTTCAGCTCTTCGAAGATCTTCATCCCTTTTTCCAGGCCCGGACCGCGGTACGAGTGGATGGAAGAACGGTTGGCCTTGTCGAAAGAGGCTTTGAATACGTAAGGGATGCCCAGTTTTTGCGTCACGGTGACGTAGTGTTCGCAGATGCTCATCGCCAGATCGCGCGATTCCAGCACGTTCATACCGCCAAACAGCACAAACGGCAGATCGTTTGCTACGTCGATATCGCCAATGCTAACCACTTTCTGTTTCATGCTTTCGCCTTTGTTAAGGTTGTAACCGTCGCCTTGCAAACTGCACGGAGTCATTGAATTAATGCAGCGTCACCTGTTTCGGCTCAATCGAGTGGATCTGTACTTTGATCACTTCGCTGACCGGGTCTTCAGGACACTGCTCGACAAAATAGTTGAGGTCGGAAATCGCGATATGGTTGCACTCCAGCTGGGCGTAAATCAGCCCGCGGTCGCGGATCTCGTACGGGTCTTCCGGATCGAAGCACAGCACCGTTTCGCTGGTGCGCAGCGCCATTTCCAGCTGCTTTTCTTCCATCAGGGCGGCCTTCAGCGTATCGAGCATCTTGCGCACCACCATGATGTTCTCCGACTCGTCGAGATCGTCGTCTTCCAGCTCGGCGCCCAGCCCCAGGTTGCCCTTGATCCACACTTCCAGCTGGTGTTCGCTCAGGGTTTCGCCGTTCAGCGGGTTGATCAGCCACAGCTCTTCGTCCAGCCAGTCGGCGCGCAGGATCAGCTGAGTGGGGAAAATCACCGGCAGCAGCGGCAGGTCCAGCGCGTTGGCGATATGCAGGAAGATAGTGCCCAGCGAGACCGGCGTGCCCTGCCGCGCTTCCAGCACCTTGTCCAGCCAGATGGCGTCCGACAGGCGGTACACGCCGCTGGCGCCGCCGAATCCCCAGGTCTTGTAAAACAGTTCGATGAGCGCATCCAGTTGCTGCTCCTGAGTGATATCGACCGGCACCGCCGCGCGCGCTTCGTCCACCAGCTGTTGCAGCTTGCGCTCCACGTCGGCAACCGGGAAATCGCGCCGCACCGACTGCGACACCAGGATCACCCCTTCGCTCAGCGGCGAGGCGTTAAATTCAAAATCAGCAATGCTACTCATAGGTATCCCATCAGAAACGGTATTTTCGTCGTGGCAAGTTTAATTATCAGGTACAGGCAGCCCAACGCCAGCACGAACGCCACGGTTCGCAGCCGCTGACTTTTGGTCTTCTTGCCCAATGCGACGTAGCCAAGCAGGATATAGATAATAACGCCAAACAGCTTCTCGGTCAGCCATGAGTCCATACCCAGCAGCGGATAAAACCCGAACGTCACCACCAGCGCGATGCCGCTGACGAACAGCAGCGTGTCGTTCAGGTGCGGCGCTACCTTGACCCAGCGGCGGCCCATGATCGGCGAGCGGCGCCACTGCCAAAAGAAACGCAGCACAAACAAGGTAATACTGATGGCGACCGTCAGCAAATGGAAATGTTTCAACGCGGTGTATGCAGTCATGATACTCCCTTAAATGGCTCGGGCGTCGTTATTATGAGAGGCGCTTATCCCGGCCATTGGCCGAGCGTCACGCGGTCGTTGTCGCCATAATCACGGTGGGTGGCGACAGCGGAAAATCCGGCGGCCTGCAGCAGCGCGCGCACGCTCTCGCCCTGCTGCCAGCCATGTTCCAACAGCAGCCAGCCCTGGGGCTGCAAATGGTGCGGCGCCTGGCGCACGATGGCGGCCAGATCCGCCAACCCACGATCGGCGGCGACCAGCGCGCTGCCGGGCTCGAAGCGCACGTCGCCCTGCGACAAATGCGGATCGGCGGCGTCGATATAGGGCGGATTGCTGGCGATCAGCGCGAAGCGTTGCCCCGCCACCGGCACAAACCAGCTGCCCTGTAGAAATCGGACGTTGTCGATCTTCAGCTTGTGCGCATTGTGCTGCGCCAGCGCGACCGCTTCCGGCTGCACATCGACGCCGATGGCCGAACAATCGGGGCGCTCGCTGGCCAGCGCCAGCGCGATGGCGCCGGTGCCGGTGCCGAGATCGAGGAAGTGGCAGGGTTGCGGCGGCAGGCGCGCCAGCGCCAGCTCCACCAGGCATTCGGTATCCGGGCGTGGGATCAGCGTTGCGGGCGAAACCGACAGCGGCAGCGACCAAAATTCGCGCTCGCCCACCAGATAGGCCACCGGCTCACCGCGTTCGCGGCGCGCCAGCAGCGTCTCCAGCTGCTGTTGCTGCGGTGGCGTCAGCAGGGTTTCACCGAACGCCATCAGGAAGGTTCTGGCCTTGCCGGTCACGAAACCCAACAGGATTTCCGCGTCGCGCCGGGCGCTGTCGCTGTGGGTCAAACGCGCGGCGGCGGCTTTCAGCCAGTGTTGATAGTCCATCACTCTTGCTCGGCGGACAGCGCAGCCAGCTGATCGGCCTGATACTCCTGCACGCTCGGCTGGATCAGCATGTCCAGTTTGCCTTCCATCACTTCGTCCAGGCGGTAGAGCGTCAGGTTGATGCGGTGGTCGGTCACCCGCCCCTGCGGGAAGTTGTAGGTGCGGTTACGGTCGGAACGGTCGCCGCTGCCCAGCAGGTTGCGGCGAGTGGACGCCTCGGCCTGCTGGCGCTTGGCCATCTCGGCGGCGCGAATGCGCGCGCCCAGCACCGACATCGCCTTGGCTTTGTTTTTGTGCTGTGAACGCTCGTCCTGGCACTCCACCACGATGCCGGTCGGCAGGTGGGTGATGCGGATTGCCGAGTCGGTGGTGTTAACGTGCTGGCCACCGGCGCCGGAGGAGCGGAAGGTGTCGATTTTCAGATCGCCCGGGTTGATGTCCGGCAGCTCGGCTTCCGGCACTTCCGGCATCACCGCCACGGTGCAGGCGGAGGTGTGGATGCGCCCCTGGGATTCGGTTTCCGGCACGCGCTGCACGCGGTGGCCGCCGGATTCAAACTTCAGCTGACCGTACACGCCGTCGCCGGAGACTTTGGCGATCACTTCTTTGAAACCGCCGTGTTCGCCTTCGTTGGCGCTCATCACCTCGACGCGCCAGCGGCGGCTTTCCGCATAGCGGCTGTACATGCGGAACAGATCGCCGGCGAAGATCGCCGCCTCATCGCCGCCGGTGCCGGCGCGCACTTCGAGGAAGCAGCTGCGCTCATCGTCCGGATCTTTCGGCAGCAGCAACACCTGCAGCTGCTGTTCCAGCTCTTCGCTGGCCGCCCGCGCCTGTTTCAGCTCTTCCTGCGCCATCTCGCGCATTTCCGGATCGTCCAGCATCATTTCCGCCGTCTCCAGATCCTCCTGCACCTGACGCCATTCCAGGAAGCAGCGGCTGACGTCGGTCAGCTGCGCGTATTCTCGCGACAGCGCGCGGAACCGGTCTTGGTCGGCGATAACGCCGGCATCGCCGAGCAGCGCCTGCACTTCTTCATGGCGCTCTTGTAACGCTTCCAGTTTGGCAACAATAGAAGGCTTCATGCGTGGTAATAAACCCTGTTAATAGAGAAAACTAATGCTGATCCAGCCCGAGGCTGTCGCGTAATAACTGCAACCGCTCCACGTCGCCGTCGCCGGCGGCCTGCTGGAGGGATTTGGTAGGGGCATGAATAAGACGGTTGGTCAGTTTATGGGCCAGCTCGTGAATAACCTGCTCCACGTTGGCGCCCTGCGCGATGGCGGCCAGCGCTTTGGCCTCCATCTCTGCGCGAATTTGGTCGGCCTGCGAACGGTAGTCGCGGATGGTTTCCACCGCGCCCTGCGAGCGCAGCCAGGCCATGAAGTTGGTGCTTTCCTGCTGCACGATCGACTCCGCCTGCACCGCCGCCGCTTTGCGCTGCGCCAGGTTGCTTTGAATGATGGCGTGCAGATCGTCCACGCTGTAGAGATAGGCGTTGGCCAGTTTGCCGACTTCCGGTTCGATGTCGCGCGGTACGGCGATATCCACCAGCAGCATCGGCTGGTTGCGGCGCGCCTTCAGCGCGCGCTCCACCATCCCCTTACCGATGATCGGCAGCGGGCTGGCGGTGGAACTGATGATGATGTCGGCGTCCGCCAGGCGTTCGTCGATCTCCGGCAGGGTGATCACCTCCGCGCCGACCTCGTCCGCCAGCAGCTGGGCGCGCTCGCGGGTGCGGTTGGCGATGATCATGTGCCGCACTTTGTGTTCGCGCAGGTGGCGCGCCACCAGTTCGATGGTTTCACCGGCGCCCACCAGCAAGACGTTGAGATCGGCCAACGATTCGAAGATCTGGCGCGCCAGGGTACAGGCGGCAAAAGCCACGGAGACCGCGCTGGCACCGATGTCGGTTTCGGTACGCACGCGCTTGGCGACGGAGAAGGATTTCTGGAACAGACGCTCCAGCTCGCCGGACAGCGACTGGCCGCGTTGCGACTCGGCGAAGGCCTTTTTGACCTGCCCGAGGATCTGCGGTTCGCCCAGCACCAATGAGTCCAACCCGCTGGCCACCCGCATCAAATGGCTGACCGCGTCGTTGCCCTGATGCCAGTACAGGCTTTTCTTCACCTCTTCCGGGCGCAGGTTGTGGTAGGCGCACAGCCAGGCGACCAGCTGCTCGTGCATGTGTTCCTGCTGCTCTACGCTGAGGTACAGTTCGGTGCGGTTGCAGGTGGACAACACGACGCCGCCCTGCACCAACGGTTGTTGGAGCAAGCTGGTCAGCGCCTCATCGATGGACTCTGGCGAGAAGGTCACCCTTTCACGCAGAGAAACCGGAGCGGTTTTGTGATTTATACCTAACGCCAGCAGGGTCATTGCTTCGAGTAATACTTATCTTGGTACGGGTTCTCGTTGAACGGCATTCTACTTGATGCGCAGGATCAATAAAAGTAACAACCGCATCTTCCGTTCAATCATTGCCATAGACGGCATCAATCGATGAATAATTAATAAATACAGTGAGATGATTTATAATTTGACGACATAACATACTGAATTTTAGCGCAGGATGCGATCTCCCGCACAGGATTCGGTAAAACCTGCAGGTTATCCGCTTATAATCCGCGCGTTTACCAACCCAGCGTGCCGCAACGGTAGGAGGGATCCAGGATAAAAGAGACCTGCTGGCAAAAAACCTGCTTGGCCTGAAAATAAAAAAATACCGCGCCGGCAAAGCACAGAAGCGAAATGATTATCCGCGCCGCAATCTTCATTCGATTATTTCCCGCAACAAAAACCCCCGGCAGCATAGCGAGGTAAACATCAACCAAACGCTAACGGCGGTCACCCCGCCGTATCGAAAATTGTTGCCCCCGGACAACGGCACGAAACGATTGTGTTAATCTTAATGACGCCCCAATGCGCGTACCGGGTTGGCATTGCGCCGGTAAAAGCGGCAAGATTCAACGCGATGCAGCAAAAAATTGACGCGCCGCCGCCGCCCCGTTAGCGTGAGCGCTGAATCCGGGTTTCGTCGCGCATGCCCGCAAGGACAAAAGGACAAGAGAAAGTTATGCCAATACGCAAAGTTAGTTTGCTCCGTCTGATCCCGCTGGCCAGCCTGGTGTTGGCCGCCTGTACCACCACCAAGCCGACCGGCCCGGCCACCAGCCCGACTTCTCCGCAGTGGCGCGCCCATGAGCAGGCGGTGCAGCAGCTCAGCACCTATCAGACCCGCGGCTCCTTCGCCTACTTGTCTGATCAGAAAAAAGTCTACGCCCGCTTCTTCTGGCAGCAGTTCTCGCCGGAGCGCTATCGTCTGCTGTTGACCAACCCGCTGGGCAGCACGGAAATGGATCTCAACGTACAGAAAAACGTGGTGCAGCTGACCGACAACCAGGGCAAACGCTACGTCAGCGACAACCCGGAAGAGATGATCCGCAAGCTGACCGGCATGGCGATCCCGCTGAACAACCTGCGCCAGTGGATGCTCGGCCTGCCGGGCGAAGCCAACGATTTTGCGCTGGATGACCAATATCGCCTGAGCAAACTAACCTACCAGCAAGGCGGCCAAACCTGGAAAGTGGATTACCAGAGCTACAGCAACGAGGTACAGCCGACGCTGCCGAACCGCCTGGAACTGCAGCAGGGCGAGCAGCGCATCAAGCTGAAAATGGATAACTGGACGCTCAAATGATTCGCCAGTGGCCCTCCCCCGCGAAACTCAACCTGTTTCTGTACATCACCGGCCGTCGTGAAGACGGCTATCACCTGCTGCAGACGCTGTTCCAGTTCTTGGACTACGGCGACACCCTGACCATTGACCCGCGCCAGGACGACCGCATTCATCTGCTGACGCCGGTCGACGGCGTGCCGGACGAACAGAACCTGATCGTGCGCGCCGCCCGCCTGCTGCAGCGCTATTGCGATGAGCGCGGCCTGCAGACCGCACCGCGCGGCGCCGACATCAGCATCGACAAGCGTCTGCCGATGGGCGGCGGCTTGGGCGGTGGCTCCTCCAACGCCGCCACCGTACTGGTGGCGCTCAACGAACTGTGGCGCTGCGGTCTTGGCGACGACCAACTGGCCGAGCTGGGGCTCAGCCTCGGCGCCGACGTGCCGGTGTTCGTGCGCGGCCACGCCGCCTTCGCCGAAGGCATCGGCGAGCGTCTGCAGCCGGCCGAGCCGCAGGAAAAGTGGTATCTGGTGGCGCATCCCGGCGTCGGCATCCCGACACCGGTTATCTTCGGTGACCCCGAATTGAAAAGAGACACCCCGGTTCGCTCCTTAAGTGAGCTGTTGCAGGCGCCGTACGCAAATGATTGCGAACCGATCGCAAGAAAACGTTTTCGCGAGGTTGAACAGCTTCTTTCATGGCTGTTAGAATACGCCCCGTCACGCCTGACTGGCACAGGTGCTTGTGTGTTTGCTGAATTCGACACAGAAATCGCCGCCCGTCAGGTGTTAAATCAAGCCCCGGAGTGGTTGTGTGGTTTTGTAGCGCGCGGCGTTAACGTCTCCCCACTACATCGCATTCGTTCCGGGCGGTTTGAGTCGTAGCTCAACGTTTCGCTGCGCAGGGTCATGCACACCTGGCCCTGTTATCCCTGCGCTGCCTGCGGTCTCAATTTTAGTTTTACATACCCGTATGTATATTGCGCCGGCGTCGCCGACTGCCCCTTGGCGATGTCGTATGACAATATCTTCTCTGGACGCAAGCCTGAGGTTCTTCTCGTGCCTGATATGAAGCTTTTTGCTGGTAACGCCACCCCGGAACTAGCACAACGTATTGCCAACCGTTTGTACACCAGCCTTGGTGACGCCGCTGTAGGTCGTTTTAGCGACGGCGAAGTGAGCGTGCAAATCAACGAAAATGTACGCGGCGGTGATATTTTCATCATCCAGTCCACCTGTGCCCCGACCAACGACAACCTGATGGAACTGGTTGTGATGGTCGACGCCCTGCGTCGCGCCTCCGCAGGTCGTATTACCGCCGTTATCCCTTACTTCGGCTATGCCCGCCAGGATCGCCGCGTGCGTTCCGCGCGTGTGCCGATCACCGCCAAGGTGGTTGCCGATTTCCTCTCCAGCGTAGGGGTTGACCGCGTTCTGACGGTGGATCTGCATGCTGAGCAGATTCAAGGCTTCTTCGACGTACCGGTAGACAACGTGTTCGGCAGCCCGATCCTGCTGGAAGACATGCTGCAGCAGAACCTGGAAAACCCGATCGTGGTTTCCCCGGACATCGGCGGCGTAGTGCGTGCCCGCGCCATCGCCAAACTGCTGAACGACACCGACATGGCCATCATCGACAAACGCCGCCCGCGCGCGAACGTGTCTCAGGTGATGCACATCATCGGTGACGTGGCAGGCCGCGACTGCGTGCTGGTCGACGACATGATCGACACCGGCGGTACCTTGTGTAAAGCGGCTGAAGCGTTGAAAGAACGCGGTGCCAAGCGCGTATTCGCCTACGCGACGCACCCGATCTTCTCCGGCAACGCCGTGGACAACATCAAGAACTCGGTGATTGATGAAGTGATCGTCTGCGACACCATTCCGCTGTCGCCGGAAATCAAGGCACTGAAAAACGTTCGCACTCTGACCCTGTCCGGCATGCTGGCTGAAGCCATCCGCCGCATCAGCAACGAAGAGTCGATCTCTGCGATGTTCGAGCATTGATGCGTCGTCTTTCCGGTGCGGCGCCCACCGTGCCGGAAAGATAGCGTGCCCGACAGCAGAAAAAGAAAAACCCGTTGGTGCGTGAGCAACAACGGGTTTTCTACTCGTAGTCCAACATGACCTCAAACCTTAATGCACGGCAGATATTCCCTTGCCCTGCTCTCGCTTCCCTTCTGATTTTTTAATCAATGCGACGAACGATGTTGGTCGTTACGGCACCGTTTATCAAAGTGTTTTACCCACCAGTAGCGATCCGCCACCTGCTCGCGGCCGCCGATACGCGCGCCCACCAGCCACAACAGCGCGCCGACGAAGATACTCATGATGGCGCCGTGGGCGAAAAATTGCGGTAAATCGAACTGAGATACTTCAGCAATAATGGAGTATCCGACGCCGCCGATCATCACGACCAGGCCCAGCCCCATAAAAAAGTTGCCCATTCTGTCCGCGTTTCTACGTTTCATATGCCACCTCCATGATTGCCATGTGCCAACCGGGATAACGCTGCAACTTGTTAACCCACTTTGATAAGTTAAGTATAGTCCTTGTGGCGGCAAGGGGATTGCGGAGGCGATCACAAATGGTAAAGAATTATTGACACTTCTTAACACGCCGCTGAAAATTAGCGGACAAATTGAATTATTCAGCTAATGAATCATTCGTCTTTCTTACCTACGGTGACGGCGGAGATCGGATTTTGTCATTCGCTGCCCCGGCAGGTAGACTAAGGCCCTTTCTATTACCCTGATCATAGCGAATCTCCCAGTGAGCAGTATTAAATTGATAGTCGGCCTGGCCAACCCGGGCGCGGAATATGCCCAGACGCGCCACAACGCCGGCGCCTGGTACGTCGATCTGCTGGCCCAGCGCCACAATCAGCAGTTGAAAGAAGAAAGCAAGTTCTTCGGCTACACCGCCCGCTTGAACCTGGCGGGCAACGACGTGCGCCTGCTGGTGCCGACCACCTTCATGAACCTGAGCGGCAAAGCGGTGCTGGCGATGGCCAACTTCTACCGCATCGAGCCGAACGAGATTTTGGTGGCGCACGACGAGCTGGATCTGCCGCCCGGCGTGGCAAAAATCAAGCTCGGCGGCGGCAACGGTGGCCACAACGGCCTGAAGGACATCCAGAACAAGTTCGGCAACAACCCGAACTTCTACCGCCTGCGCATCGGTATCGGCCATCCGGGCGACAAGAACAAAGTGGTGGGCTTCGTGCTCGGCAAACCGCCGGCCAGCGAGCAGAAGATGATTGACGAAGCGATCGACGAGTCGCTGCGCTGCACCGAGATGCTGATGAAGGACGGGCTGGAAAAAACCGTTCAGCGCCTGCACAGCTTCAAGGCGCAGGCCTGAACCTTGCCGCAGCGGGCGCCCTGCCCGCTGCCGGCTTCTAGCCGCGCGGGTTGAAGGTCTCCTCGCTCACGCGGCGGTCATCGGCGGTGAAGCCCTCTTCCGCCACGTAATACTGCGGATCGTCCAGCTCATGGCTGCAGAACGGCCCGGCGCGCTTGAGCAAGCGCACGCAGTCACCGCTCAGGTGGCGCAGCCGAATGCTTTTTCCCGCCGCCAGGTAACGTGCCGTCAGCTTATCGATCGCCTCTACGCCGCTGGAATCCATCACCCGGGTGCCGGCAAAATCCAGCACCACGTTCTGCGCATCGCTCTGCGGATCGAACAACTCGGCGAAAGCGGCAGCGGAGCCGAAGAACAGCGGGCCATCGAGCTGATACACCGCCACGTCGCCCGTCACCTGCCGCTGGCGCACGCGGATGCGCGCCTGCTGCCAGGCGAACACCAGCGCCGAGATAATCACCCCGCTGATCACCGCCACTGCCAGATCGGTAAAAATGGTGATCAGCGTGACGGCGATCATCACCAGCGCGTCCGCCTTCGGCATGCGGCGCAAACGGCGCAGCGAGCTCCACTCGAAGGTGTTGTAACACACTACCAGCATCACCCCAGCCAGCGCTGCCACCGGCAGCAGGCCGATATAGCGCGACAGGCTGACCACGAACAGAATCAGCAGGATGGCGCCCACCGTGCCGGAGAGGCGCCCGCGCCCGCCCGAGGTAAAGTTGATGATCGACTGGCCGATCATCGCGCAGCCGGCGAAGCAGCCGAACAGGCCGCACACCGCGTTACCGGCGCCCTGCGCGATGCTTTCGCGGTTGCCGTTCCCCTTCTTGCCGCCCATTTCATCCAGCACCGTCATGGTCAGCAGCGATTCAATCAAACCGACCAGGGCGATCACCACCGCATAGGGCAACACCACCCGCACCATCTCCAGAGTGAACGGCGCCGTCGGCAGGCTGAAGTGCGGCAGCGCGCCGGAAATGTCCGCCAGATCGCCCACCCGCAGCGTGTGCAGATTGAGGCCGATCGCCAACGCCGAAACCACCAGCAGCGCCGCCAGCGAAGACGGAATGGCCTTGGTCAGGCGCGGGAACAGCACCACCACCGCAATCGCCAGCGCCACCAGGCCGTACATCAGCGGCCCCTGCCCGGCGATCATCTTCAGCTGCGCCAGCATGATGACGATCGCCAAACCGTTGACGAAGCCGTGGATCGCCGGCAGCGGCACCAGACGAATGAACTTGCCCAACCGGAAGGCGCCAATCAGGATTTGAATCGCCCCGGCAAACAGCGTGGCCCACAGCACGTAGCCCATGCCGTACTGCGCCGCCAGGCTCATCAGCACCACCACAATGGAGCCGGCGGCGCCGGAAACCATGCCCGGCTTGCCGCCGAACAGCGCCGTGACCAGGCCGATGATAAACGCGGTATGCAAACCGACGATCGGCGAAAGACCGGCGACCAGCGAAAAGCCGACCGCCTCGGGGATCATCGAAACCGCCACCACAAAGCCCGCCAGGACTTCATTTTTAACGTCCGCGATCCTGACGTTACTCAGGTTAAACATGCATTATTCACTTATGACAGATGACATCATCTCCCCGCGTAGCGGGTATGGGGTACCGCAAGGCGCGGCAGACTGCAGGCGGGCACAACTCAGGGTGGCGTAGGCAAGAAATACATCCGGCGCGTTTCCTGTCGGTTAATCGGAACGGCCAGTATGGGTAAATGTGATCCAAATCTCAAATAAAAACCTGCCGCGGGCGCTGGGCTCGCCCCGGCCAAACAAGTCTGATCGAGATAAACGCCCATTACGTGTATAATGGCGGCATTATTTTGCCCTTTATGCAGTCGATTAAACCTAACCGGCTGATAGTTAAGATATTTAAGGTGATTACAACATGGGATTCAAATGCGGTATCGTCGGCCTGCCTAACGTAGGCAAATCCACCCTGTTCAACGCGTTGACCAAAGCGGGCATTGAAGCAGCCAACTTCCCGTTCTGCACCATTGAACCGAACACCGGTGTGGTGCCGATGCCCGATCCGCGTCTGGATAAGCTGGCCGAGATCGTCAAGCCGCAACGCATTCTGCCAACCACCATGGAATTCGTCGACATCGCCGGCCTGGTGAAAGGCGCGTCCAAGGGTGAAGGCCTGGGCAACCAGTTCCTGACCAACATCCGCGAAACCGAAGCCATCGGCCACGTGGTGCGCTGCTTCGAGAACGACAACATCATCCACGTCAACAACAAGGTCGATCCGGCCGAAGACATCGACGTCATCAACACCGAGCTGGCGCTGTCTGACCTGGACACCTGCGAGCGTGCCATCCACCGCGTGCAGAAGAAAGCCAAAGGCGGCGACAAAGACGCCAAGGCCGAGCTGGCGGCGCTGGAGAAATGCCTGCCGCACCTGGAAAACGCCGGTATGCTGCGCGCGCTGGATCTGACTGCAGAAGACAAAGCGGCGATCAAATACCTGAGCTTCCTGACCCTGAAGCCGACCATGTACATCGCCAACGTTAACGAAGACGGCTTCGAGAACAACCCGTACCTGGACACCGTGCGTAAAATCGCCGATGCCGAAGGCTCCGTGGTAGTTGCCGTGTGCGCCGCTGTGGAATCCGATATCGCCGAGCTGGAAGACGAAGAGCGCGACGAGTTCATGGCCGAGCTGGGCCTGGAAGAGCCGGGCCTGAACCGCGTGATCCGCGCCGGTTACGAGCTGCTGAACCTGCAGACCTACTTCACCGCCGGCGTGAAAGAAGTACGCGCCTGGACCATCCCGGTCGGCGCCACCGCCCCGCAGGCGGCCGGCAAGATCCACACCGACTTCGAGAAAGGCTTTATCCGCGCGCAAACCATCGCCTTTGACGACTTCATCACCTACAAGGGTGAACAAGGCGCCAAAGAAGCCGGCAAAATGCGCTCAGAAGGTAAAGACTACATCGTCAAAGACGGCGACGTGATGAACTTCCTGTTCAACGTCTAACCCCTTCCCCGCAGCGTATTTCTCCGCTGCCGGAAACGGAAAAATCCACGCTTCGGCGTGGATTTTTTTGTCTCTCGATTCTGCGTGTTAGCGCTCTGGATAAGAATCTAATGTTAAAAGTGCAACGTACTGAACGTTACGATGAGCAACGGACAGTTTTATTCAGTAGGCCCCTCATCCAGAATGATTAAATTTTCTGCTATTCAATACTTTAATATCTGTATTAAGATGACTTCACAATCTTTGGTTAATTAGTGAGTTAGATAAGGATTCTAGCGATGCCTCTACCTGACCGAATGAGACCCACAAAAGTCAGTAGCAAAAAGATCAATGAGCTGGCAAACAAAGCTAAGCAGATACTTTCAAGAATTGACGAAGGTTTTGACGAACAAGATTCCGTTTTAGAAGCAATGATAGTCGAATGGAACAGCCAGGTTGCATGCCCCTATGCGTTTTCAGATTTCAGAGATTTCTCCTCCTGGACCAGTGCCAGGGAGTTCACCCGCATGGCTTTCAATCTGGAAAAATTCTATGCGGATTTTACCTGGGATGAATTGGTTCAAACACTTCGCTGTGTGTCTGATGCCAAAAGTAAGGAATCCGAACAAAATTTCGCTCTTGCACTGCTTGAGAAAAATTTTGATGGCAATCCATCAGACCTCATTTTTTGGCCGGATGAATGGTTCCAGGATCCTGATATGTTCCATGTTGACCTGACAACCGAAGAGATTGCCGGCTATTTAATGGCCCGCTCTGGCAGGTATTTAGCTGATGCGCCTGAAATAGAGTTAAAGTATCCGATCCCATGATCAATGCTTAAAGAACGGTACTGGCCTCTTTTCCAATCTGAACGCTCAATATTAGATGTTTGTGCGGCTTAAAGCGGCCTAATCCTAAAGGCTTTCCATATAGTTGAATGCGTTCATCAGCTCTTCTTCAGTTAACGGTGATTCCAGATTTGAGCCTGACTCTTTCTCAACTTTTATTAGAAGCTCACTGCGAGTCATTCCCAATCGGTTCGCCACATGGTTAGCACAACTGCGCGCGTGAGACGCTCTCTGTGCCAGCGGCATTGCCGTATTCAACACTTTTTTCCTCGCTGATGAATGAGACATGGCTTCTCCCTGCAAGCGACATTTTTATCCATTCTAACACTTCCGAAAAACAGCCTCTTGGAGGCTGCCTTTCAATTTCTTTCGGCAGATACAGTACGCATTATTTCATAGTCCACAAGCGTTTACCGTTGCTCATTATGTCCATTTCTCGCGGTTATCCCCCTCCCACACCGAAGGCCGGTTCTCGCTGCGCCATTTCTCCCCCGCCGTCGTTCCCGGCGCCGGGGGCTTCAAGCCTTCGATAGTCCACAGCGAGAACGGCGTTTCGTCCACGTGCAGCTCCCAGCGCAACCCGCGCGCGGCAAGGTAGGGTTGCAGGATGCGGGTGCAGGCCGCCAGGAATTGCTGCTGCTCTGCGTCGTTGTCCATGGCGCGCGCGATATGGTCGATGGTCACCCGCACGAAGTCATCGGCCGGTTCGCCGCCAAGATACGCCGTGCCGGGCGGCAGCGCTTGGAAGAAAACGTTGACGTAGAAGCGCGGCAAAAAGTCCTGGTACAGGCCGGTGACCTTCTGAGCAAGCGCGCGTTTATCGGCAGTGCTGAAGGCCGATTCAGGGTGGTAAATCTGCCACAGTGGCATAACGTTTTCTGCTCGGTAAAGCTGCGGGTATCGACAATCGTTCTGGCCGGCAGCCTGTGTCAAACAAAACTCCAATAATAAGAGTAATAACTCCAATTATTGAAGTGATCAAGCCGAGGCGATAAAATTATCCGCATTAGGGCGGCAAACGGAGGCAAGGCAACGTGAAAGCAAAAGGTTTTGAGGGCATGACGTGCTCGGTGGCCCACGTGCTGTCGGCATTGGGCGATCGCTGGGGCGCGATTCTCATGCGCGATCTGTTGCTGGGGCTCTCGCGCTATGACGATCTGCGGCAATCGACCGGCATCACCAACAACACGTTGGCCGATCGGCTCAAGGCGCTGGAAGGCAGCGGCCTTATCGAAAAGCGGCAATACCAGACGCGCCCCGATCGCTACGATTATCTTCCGACGGAGAAGGGAAAAGATCTCGGGCTGCTGGTGATGGCGATGATCCAGATTGGCGACAAGTGGAACCTGTCCGAGCTGGCCGGGCCGCCGCTGCGCGTGGTCGACCGTGCGACTGGCCACCCCGCCACCCTGCGCGTGGTCGATGCCGTGACCGGCGAATCGCTGCCGCCGCAAAACCTGGCGCTGGCCGCCGGGCCCGGCGCCGATGAGATCACGCGATGGCGGCTGGCCGTCGGCAAAACCCGCTAACGGCGCGCTACAACAGCGCAATCATCTTCAGCAGTTCAACCCGATTGCGGATGCCGAACTTTTTGCCGGCGTTATTGAGGTGCGAATAAACGGTTTTCGGATGCAGGTTAAGCCGCCGCGCGGTCAGGCGGATATCTTCGGTGCGGGCGGTTTCACACAGCACCGCTGCCTCGCCAGGCGTGATTGCCGCCGCCCGCTGCCGGTTCACCACGTGCCGTTCGCTCGTCTCCTGGCGGGCCAGCGTTGCGCAGGTCTCTCGCACCACCTGCAGCGCTTCCCGTTTGTGCAAAATCGCATCCGGCTGCGCCGCAGCGATAAACGCCAGGATCAGCGGTGAAGTCTTATCGATGAAGAACAGTAACCGGATGTCTTTATATTCACTGCGTGAATATTTAATGAATTTTAAATACGCCTTGAACCGGTAAATCTCCTGGGGAAACTCCTTAATAATTAAATCAGGCGCCGGGCTTATATTTTTAATGATGTTCATATTGGGTGAGGATAAGGTTATCACCCCACCGCCCAATAATGTTTTCATGCCCAGCCGGCACAGCGGTGAACCATCGATATAAATCACTCTCACTTTAATTCTCCTTATCAGCATGGACGCATGCTTCCACACCTCAGGCGGCTTGTCGCTGCTCTTTTTTGGGGTAATTCGCCTGCAAAGCACACCGATATAAAACATCTTGATAACATGTTTTTCAAATATTCACGCAACCGTCAGCACGTTGATTAATACGCAAATAAGGCATGAATGTTTCAAATTATTTCAATCACAAAAACTGGCGATCCAATAAAATCGCAACGCAATGATATAGATCTATTTTCTATTTTGTATGATATAAGCACAAATGAAAAAAAATGTAACAGCAGGCCTTCTCGTCTTATTGACTTATTCAAAACACCTATAGGGAAAATTCTTAGTTTGTTAGGATGAAAATCCATGTTTGCCGACGCGTTTAAAAAACAATTGCGCAACATGATTAACCCACAACCGCACGTCAGTAATTTATTACTGTCAGGAAAGCTTTTCTCTAAAGTAAATTAAAGGGCATTTCACATGAATGTTAAATTAGTCGCATTATCCATGCTGGCTCTCTCCGGCGCCTGTGCGGCCGCTTCGTCCAATACGGTGCAATTTAAAGGCGAAGTCAGCACGCAAACCTGCTCGGTGAATATTAACGGCAACCAATCCAACCCGGTCGTTCTGCTGCCGACCGTCGCCGCCAGCAAACTCGCCACCAAAGGCGCCACCGCCGGCGACACCACCTTCACCGTCAACGTGACCGGCTGTGCGGCCGCAACCAGCGATACGGCGATCAAAACCGTGCTGGCGGGCAACAACCCAACCACCAACGGCAACCTGGGCAACGCGGGCGATGCGGCCAAAGTGTCCATTCAACTGCTGGACAGCGACGCCACCACGCCGCTGTCGTTCGCCAGCGGTTCGACCGTCACCACGTCGGCGATGACGCTGGCCAAAGACGCCACCTCCACCTCGCAGAACCTGGTGGCCCGCTACTACGCGGAAGACACCGGCGTGGCGGCCGGTTCGGTGATCGCCACCGCACAGTTCGCCATTAGCTACAAATAAGCCGGCGTCAGGCGCCATACCTGTTGATGCCAGCGCCGCCCTTCGCCGGGCGGCGCTGAATGACTCGCTCCCTTTATCGGTTCACGTTTATGCCGCAGATAACCCGCTCCGCCCGCCGATGGGCCGCCCTGTCGCTTTGCCTGATGAGTTTTGCCGCTACCCACGCGTCGGCCAGCGTGACGCTGCTCGGCAACCGCGTGATCTACCCCGCCGAGGCGCGGGAAAAAACGCTGCAGTTCACCAACGACGACGGCACCCCGGCGCTGATGCAGATCTGGCTCGACATCAATAACCCCAAATCCACGCCGGAAAACGCCGATGCGCCCTTTGTCGCCTCGCCGCAAATCTTCCGCATGAATCCGCACAGCGGGCAGATGGTGCGGCTGTCGTTCGTCGGCCAGCCGCTGCCGCGCGATCGCGAATCGCTGTTCTACCTCAACTTCCTGCAGGTGCCCGCCGTGCGCCAGACGGACAGCGACAAGAACAAACTGCTGCTGGTGGTCACCAATCGGCTGAAGGTGTTCTATCGCCCCACCGGGCTGGCCGGCGACGCCAACCACGTCATCGATCGGCTCAGCCTGCGCCAGGCCGGTAACGCGCTGCGCGTCGACAACCCGACCGGCTACTACGCCAACGTCAGCCAGGCCGCGATCCTGAGCGGCGCGAAGCGCATCACCATCCCGCAGGCGGATCTGATCCCGCCGTTTTCGCAGGCCAGTTGGCCGGTGAACGGGGAGGTGCGGCAGGTCGCACTGCGCGTCATCAATGACTATGGGGTGGAAATCTCACGCACCCTGGACGTCGCGCGCTGAAACCAGACAGGGAGGTTTTCATGTTCGATGTCCGCAAGGCGACGCCGCTGCCTGCGCGCTGGTGTTGCGCGCTGCTGGCGCTGCCGCTGGGCTGCGCCGCCGCCGACGGCTATACCTTCGATCCCGCGCTGCTGCGCGGCAGCGTGCTGAGCAACAGCGCCCTGAGCCAGTTCAACCAGCAGGACGCCGTTGCTCCCGGCAGCTATCAGATCGATCTGTACCTCAACGGCCAGTTTCTCGAGCGCGACCAAATTCGCTTCGTGCGCGCAGGCCAGCAGGTGCTGCCCTGTTTCGATCGGCCGCAGTTGGCGCGCTTCGGGCTGAAAAATCCGCCGGCGGCCGCCGAAGCAGAATGCCTGCTGCCCGGTCGGGATCTCAAGGACATCGCGGTGAACGCGGACATTTCGCGGCTGCGGCTGGATCTGAGCATTCCGCAGGCGCTGTTGAACGGCCAGCCGCGCGGCAGCGTCAATCCCGCCAGCCTGGACAGCGGCGAATCGATGGCCTTCGTCAATTACAACCTCAACCAGTACCACGTCAGTTATCGACAGGGGCAAACCCGCGATCTCGACTCGACCTACGCCAACCTGAACGGCGGGTTCAACCTCGGGCTATGGCGCTACCGCCAGCAGTCCAGCTACCGCTACGATCGGGAGTTCGGCGGCCACCTGGACACCAGACGCCGCTACGTCCAGCGCGCAATTTTGCCCTGGCGCAGCGAAATGCTGTTGGGCGAAGGCTTTACCGACGGGCACTTCTTCTCCGGCCTGGGATTTCGCGGTATTCAGCTCAGTTCGGACGACCGCATGCTGCCGGATTCGCAGCGCGGCTATGCGCCGGTGGTACGCGGCGTGGCGAAAAGCAACGCGCGCGTGACGGTGCTGCAGGGCAAAAGCACGCTGTATGAAACCACCGTCGCGCCGGGGCCGTTCGCCATCAACGATCTGTACGCCACCAACTACGCCGGCGATCTCACCGTGGTGGTGACGGAAGCCGACGGCAGCGTCAGTACCTTCACCGTGCCGTTCGCCGCGGTGCCGGAATCCATCCGCCCCGGTCAGTCGCGCTACTCCGCGATCGTCGGCCGTTCCCGCTACGTCGGCGACAACGATCTGTTCAGCGAAGTGACCTGGCAGCACGGCCTGACCAACGCCCTGACCTTCAACCTCGGCAACCAGCTGGCGGACGGTTATCAGGCGATGATGCTGGGCGGCGTGTACAGCAGCTGGCTGGGCGCCTTCGGCATGGACACCACCTATTCCCACGCCAGCCTGCCGGACGGCGGCGCCTCCGGCTGGATGCTGCACCTCTCTTACAGCCGAACCTTCAGCCCGACGGACACCACCTTATCCATCGCCGGCTACCGCTACTCCACCGAAGGCTTTCGCGATCTCAGCGACGTGCTCGGCGTACGGCGCGCCGCCACCACCGGCCAAAACTGGCAGTCCGACTCCTACCGCCAGCGTTCGCGCTTCGAGGTCGCCGTCAATCAGGGGATGGGGGCGTTCGGCAGCCTGACGATGTCCGGCTCGACTCAGGACTACCGCGATCAGCGCGGCCGCGACAATCAGCTCCAGCTGGGCTGGGGAAAAACCTTCGGCAACGGCGTGGCGCTTAACCTTTCCGTCACCCGCACCCGCAGCCTGGGCTACAGCAACGGCGACTACCGCGGCTACGGGCCGCTGGATAACGTCTACAGCGCGCCGCTGGCGCAGAACGCGCAGACCGTCACCGCCCTGTCGCTGAGCTTCCCGCTCGGCCGTTCGTCATCCGCCCCCAGCGTCTCGCTGTTGGCCAACCACAGCCAGGGCCAGGGCGGCAACTATCAGGCTGCGCTGTCGGGCAGCGTCGGCGACGAACAGCCGGTCAGCTACGGCCTGAACTTCACCACCGATGACGATCGCCAACAAAGCATCTGGGGCGGCAACCTGCAAACCCGTCTGCCTTACGCCAACGTCACCGGCTCGTTCTCCACCGCGCGCCAGTACCGACAAGGCTCCCTGTCGCTGCAGGGGGCGGTGGTGGCGCACCGCGGCGGCGTGACATTAGGGCCGTATGTCGGCGATACCTTCGCCCTGATCGAGGCGCCCGGCGCCAGCGGCGCACGGGTGATGGACGGCCAGGGCGCGCGCGTCGATCGCTTCGGCTACGCCCTGGCACCGTCGCTGGTGCCCTATCACTACAACACCGTCGCGCTGAATCCCGAGGGCATGAACGATAAAGCGGAACTGGAAGACGGCCAGCGGCGCGTCGCTCCTTATGCAGGAGCCACGGTGCGCCTGCACTTCAACACCGTGCGCGGCCAGGCGCTGCTGATCACCGCACAGCGGCCCGATAACGCACCGATCCCGATGGGCGCCAACGTGTTGGACAACGCGGGCAATAGCGTAGGCATGGTCGGCCAGGCCAATCAGGTGTATCTGCGCAGCGATAAGCGCGCCGGGGAACTGACGCTGAACTGGGGCGACGCCCCCGGCCAGCAGTGCACGCTGCATTACCGCCTGCCCGCCGGGGAAGACGGCCCGATTCAACGGCTCAGCGCCCCGTGCCGCTAGCCCGTTAAACTTATTTTCAGGAGAGACGATGAAACGCATTTTTTACCCGATCGCCGCCCTGGCGCTGCTCGCCCTGTCGCTGTTCGGCGCGCCCGCCGCGCTGGCGCAATGCACCCGGGTCGCCCCCTGGATCGATTCCGGTTGCGATCCCTGCGGGGTGGGCACGGCGCTGGGCCGGGTCAATTTGACCAGCACTTACCTGCAGCCCGTCGGCACGCCGCTCGGCACCAGCGTGTTCGACTTCACCTCCGGCACGCGCTATCCCGATCCCAACAAGGTGTTGTATGAATGCGACGCCGGCGACGCGGGGCAGATCTATGAAGTCTTCGCCACCAACGGCGACGATCGCGTCGGCGGCTATTACGATCTGGGCGCCCAGGACGGCAACCCCAACTACTACGCCACCTACTTCCCCTACGTCGGCATCCGCCTGACCCATCTGGATTCCGGCAAGGTTTTTACCCGCTACTGGCAGTCGGCGCCGATTACCCGCTATGCCACCGTCGGCAGCAAAATTCAGATCCGGGTGAAAGACTTCAGCGCCATCCGTGCCGATTTGATCCGCATCAGCTCGCTGCCGGGCGCGGGCGCCAGCAACTACTGTGGCTACAGCGCCGGCAACCCGCTGGTGGGCATGGCCTCGACCACCGGCAATTCGAACTATACCTGCACGCAGCCGAACGGCTATGTCACCTTTCAGGGGCCCGGCATCGCCTCGGATCCTATCGGCAGCGACTCCGCAACCAACTACGCCACCTGGGGCACCGGGCGCTGGAACGCGATGGGCATGGGCACCGCACCGATCTCTTCCTTGACCTATACCGCCACCTGCGTGGCGCGCAACGTCACGCCGCTGGTGATCCTGCCGACCATTTCCGTCAGCCAGCTGACCGCCGGGCAAACCTCTCAGGCGCAGTTCACCATCAATATCGAATGCGACAACGCCGCCGTGTCCGGCGTCAGCAGCAACAATACCGCCCTCGGCCTGCAGGTACCGTATGAAAGCTATGTCGCGGCGCAGCAGCTCGGGCTGGTCAGCGCCAACGGCGGCGTGAGCTACCTGCTCTCCAGCGGCTACGGCACCGACAGCAGCGTCGCCACCGGCGTGGGCATCGCACTCGCCAACGCCGGCAACGGCGCGCCGATGAACTTCGTCGGCTGGGCGCGTTGCAGCGCCGGGCAATGCCCGCAGGGCAACGACGCCGGCTGGTACCCGGTGCTCAACGGCGCCAGCGGCGGCGGCAGCACCGCGGCGGGGTTTACCCACTACACCACCCAGCTCACCGCCACGCTTGCCCGGCTGCCCGGGCAAACCGTCACCGCCGGCAAAGTGGACGCCAGGGCCTACGTCTGGGTTAAGGTGCAATAATGATGAGAAAGAAATATCTGACAATGGGATGCGCCCTGCTGCTGGCGCTGGCGGCCATGGGCGCGCAGGCAGGCATCATCGCCTCCGCCACCCGGGTGATTTTCCGCGAGGGTGACACGGAAAAAACCCTGATGTTGCTCAACACCAACGGCTATCCGATCGTGGCGCAAACCTGGGTCGATAACGGCGACGTCAATGCCGCCCCCGAACTGTCGCGCGCGCCGTTTGTCACCCTGCCCAGCGTATTCGCCCTGCCGCCTTCGGCGCTGAAAGGGCTGCGGATCCTGTTTGCCGGCGCGGCCCTGCCCACCGACAGGGAGTCGGTGTTCTGGCTTAACCTGTATGAGATCCCGCCCAGCCAGCCGACCACGCCGCCGCTGGCGTCGCGCGTGACGCTGGCGATGAACACGCAGATGAAAATCTTCTACCGCCCCAAAGCGCTAAAGGGAAACGCCGAAAACGCGGCCGAGGCCGTCTCGTTCTCGCTGCAAAAATCGCCGGACGGCTATCTGCTGCGCTGCCACAACCGGTCGGCGTTTTATCTCTCCTTCGCCCGCATAAGCGTACACATAGGAAAACGTGATTACCCGGTGCGACAAGAAAGCGACATGATGACCGCGCCGTTCAGCATGCGAGATTATCACCTCGACGGCGTTGCGGCGCCGACACTCCCTTCACAGATCACCGTTCAGGCCACCCTCATCAACGACCAGGGCCAACAGATCGTCAAGTCATACACAGCAAACCCATAACGATAAAAAGCAGCACATTTTTTAAGTACAGGAAATAGGGAAAAATGAGTCTAAGCAGATTCCAGCTACAGTTTCACCTGGAGAAACAGGCCAACAACATCAGGCAGTCACCGGGATTTCACGCCGCCATCGTCAAACACGGGGAGTTGTTGAAAGAGACCTACAAGAAGCATCCGCTGTTTTACAAAATCATCTTCAGGAACAGCCGGTTCATCATTTGTTCCACCATCCTGTCCATTTACTACCATCAGCCCGCCGCCGGGCTGAAAGACATCAAAGCCTTTTTTAAAGGAAAGAACATGATCAGCGAGAACTCCCTGGACTCCTTTCTGTTCTTTTTGCGGGTCGGCCGCCGGCTGGAGGTCAAACCCTGCGAACATGACAAACGCCAGTTGCGCTATAAGCCTACGCCGCACGCGCTGGCGGAAACCCAGGCGCTGATCGCCTCCATGGCGCGGCCCTATCAGGCGCTGGCGCCACAGATGCCCATCGCGGCGCTGCTGGCGGCGCCCGACTTTCTGCCCACCTTTTTCGCCGCCTACGGGCAGCTGATGCTCAAGGAGATCTACCTGATCGATCTGGTGCCGCAATCCGGACTGTTTATCAGCAAGGACGCCGGCCACATGGTGCTACTGATGCTGCATATCGAAAGCATCCGGCAGGACTCCCCCTTTCTGCTGCTCTCCTCGGCGAAAATCGCCAAGTCGTGCTCCGTCTCACGCGCGCACGTAAACCGCATCCTGCAGGCGGCGGAAAAATCGGGCCTGCTGACCACCACCAATAACGTAGTGATCGAACTCAACAGCTCGTTCTTTATCATGGCAGAGCGCTATTTCAGCCTCTATTTCGCGATGGTCGAATTCGGGCTTGAACGGGTTTGGCACACGCCGCAGGCTGCCGAGCCTCGCTGAGCCGTTTTACCGCTCCCGCAGCACCTTATCGATCAGCCCCCAGGCCGCCGCTTCGTCGGCGGTCATGAAGCGATCGCGATCCAGCGCCTGCTCCACCGCTTCCTCACTCAGGCCGCAATGTTGGGCGTACAGCCCGATCACCCGGTCTTTGGTGCGCTTCATCTCTTCGGCGTGGATCAAGATGTCGGAGGTCTGCCCCTGAAAGCCGCCCAGCGGCTGGTGCACGTGCAGGCTGGCGTTGGGCAGCGCCATGCGGTGCCCCGGCTCGCCGGCCATCAGCAGGAACGAACCCATCGAACGCGCGGTGCCCATGCACAGGGTATGCACCGGCGCGCGCAGGTACTGCATGGTGTCGTAAATCGCCAACCCGCTGGTGATCGCCCCACCCGGCGAGTTGATGTACAGATGGATCGGTTTTTCCGGGTTTTCCGCCTCCAGAAACAGCAGCTGGGCGCACAGCATTTCGGCCACGTCGTCGTTGACTTCACCGTTGAGGAACACGATCCGATCGCGCAGCAGGCGCGAATAAATATCAAAGGAACGTTCTCCCCGGCTGGTCTGTTCCACCACCATCGGGACGAGCATCATCTTCTCACGCATCGGTGAACTCCTGGGTTGGCAACAAAGGGAAGTGTGTTTAACGCGTCAGGCGGCGCGCATCACCGTCGTCGGGCCGTCGTTGGCGGCGTCAAGCTGGTGAATAATCCGCAGCAGGCTGCCGCCGCCGGCATCCGGCACAATCTGCAGCGTCACCACGCTTTCGCGGAACGGCGGTTGGTCGTCGCGCAGGCGGTAGCTCACCGCCTCGCCCGGCGTGGTGGCCAGCGGTTCGGCCTGCGCCAGTTCGCCCGTCGGCAGCCACTGCTCGCGCAGCTCGGGAATGCTGAGCGCCCGCCACACTTTTTCCGGCGGCGCATCGAGCGAATATTCCAACACCAGCCGATCGTGCGGCGGTGGCTCAGCCCGTTTGTTCATTGATCCATGTCCTTCAGCAAGGTTTGCAGCGCGTCGATGCGCGCCGGCCACCAGGCGCGATACTTCGCCAGCCACTGGGCGATCTGCGCCAGCCCGTCCGGGTCGACCTGATAATTGACGCAGCGCCCCTGCTTCGCCTCGCGCACCAGCCCGGCATTGCGCAGCACCGCCAGGTGTTGCGACATCGCCGACTGGCTGATGGGCAGCCCTTCACGCAGCGCGCTGGCGTTCATGCTGCCGGCGGCGAGTTTGTCGAAGATGGTGCGGCGGGTCGGATCGGCCAACGCCTTGAAGATGTCATTTTCGTTCATATAAACACATTAGTATTCACTTATGTATTATGCAAACGCAGACGTGGATTTTTTACACAAGCGAGACTCCGCGCCGGAGCGCGGAGCCGATAGAGGAGAGATTACAGCGGCTTATTGCAAGCGGGCGTGGTCAGCGCGGGTTGCCCGGCCGGCGCCCCTTCCTGCGCTTCCAGCGCGAGGCGCGCCAGCGGCATGTCTTCGTGGTAGCGCGCCTCGGCGTTCAGGGTCTTCGAGTAGCGGTTGTACTTCCACCAGGCGTATCCCAGGAACACCACCAACCCGCCGACGTTATAGAACACGATGGTCATGATGCTGGCGCCGGTCGGGAACGTCGAAGCGAAGAAACCGACGGTGAAGATGGCGATCAGCACGCTGACGATGGCGATGCCCTGCAGGCGCGAGCCCATTTTGAAATCGCGCGCCACCCGGTCGTACTTCAGCCGCAGATTCAGGTAGGCCAGCATGATGAACAGCGGCGGCAACATCGAGGCGGCGGCGGTCATGTTGATCAGCGTGTTCATCAAATCCTGCACGCTGCTGGAACCCAACGTCGGGATCAGCATCAGCGGGATGACGATGAAGAACTGGATCCAGGCCGCGCGCGTCGGCACGCCGTGCCGGTTCAGGCGAATGGTTTTCTCGCCGAAAATGCCCTTCGGGATTTCGGTGAAGAAAATCTTCACCGGCGCCGCCGTCCACATCAATAGCGAACCGAACATGGCGGTGAAGGAAACAATGCCGACAAAGCGGTTCATCAGCACCGTCGGCAGGCCGAAGTGCGCCGACAGGCCTTCGAACACCTGAACCGTGCCGCCGGTAAAGTGCAGATCGGTGCGGTGCACGAATACGTTAATCAGCAGCGAAGACACCGAATACAGCACGCCGATGAACAGCCCGGAAACGATGATCACCTTCACGAAGGCGCGGCTGCCGCCTTTCACATCGTTCACGTACACTGCCACGGACTCCGCCCCGCCCGCCGCCTGGAAGATCCAGGCGGTAATGCCGAGGAACGCCCAGTTGAAGTTCGGGGTCATCGCCTGCACGTTGATCGGGTCGGCCGGCTCGATGCCGCCCAGCACCGCTGCGCCCGCCAGAACGATGTAGGAAAACGTCAGCAGCAGCATCAGCGACGAAGTGACGGAGGTCATCGGCCCCAGCAGTTTTGCGCCGCTGTTGGAGATGTAGGTCGAGAAGGCGAACAGGAAGATGCTGATGATCGCCGTGGTCAGCGGGGTAAACACATAGTCATAGCCCAGGAACGCGTAAGAAGCGTAGGCAATGACGCGCGGCAGCAGCGCGGTAAAAAAGAACAGGTTTACGAACCAATAGGTGTAGGCGGTGATAAACGCCCAGCGCCCGCCGAGCGCGCTTTTCACCCAGGCATAAACGCCGGCCTCGGAGTTGCGGTTGAGCGAGACGAATTCGGCGATGATCAGGCAAAAGGGAATGAAGTAAATGATCGTCGCCACCAGGAACACCGGCGACGAGGCGATGCCGAGCTGAATATTGTTGTTAATCACGTTGTTGAAACTGAACACTGCCGCAAACGTCATCGACAGCAGACCAAACTTGCCGATGGTGTTTCTGTTCGACGCAGCCATAGAGATTCTCCGAATGGTGTAGGGGACTTCGGTTTGTTGTTATCGATCGGCGAGCGCGCTATTTATTGACGAAATAGCTGTCTTCCACCGTCACTTTTAAAATGACTTTTTTTACCTTGCCGCTTTCTGCGAAGCGGTGAGCCTGGTGGTTTTCGAAGATCACCACGTTGCCTTTGCCGACCCGGCGCCTCTCGCCTTCGCCGCTGAAAAACTCGCGGTCGGTTTCGTCCTGATAGGGCGCCACCGTCGTCAGCGCCCGTTTGTCGGCAACCTCGACGGTCTCTTCCCCGTCGAGGTAATAGTGCACGTCGAAGTAACGGCGGTTGCCCTCCAGCCAGCCGTGCTGGCGGCCGGCGCCGACGCTCAGCCGATACGTCAGCGAGTCGCCGATCGAATGGCACACGTTTGGGCTGATGCGCTCGACATTGGCGATCGCTTCCATGCAGCGCAGCCACTTCTTGCCGCTGTGATAAATGCGCTGGAACTCCGCCAGGGATTCGAGAATGATCATGCGTTTTCCTCCGCAGACTGCGGGTGGTGGTGAGCGGGCGCGAAGTCATAACCGGCGAGCGCGGCGCCCTTCGTTTGCCGCCCGTCGAACGGCACCAGCGTGAAGCCGTAGCTGAACGGCGCCAGATAGACCCGGTGGGTATCCAGCACTTCGGAGCCCCAGGAGTTGGAGCCGAGGCCGAGGATCTGGTCGTCCAGGTTCAGCGTCAGGCAGTCGCTCGGTTCCAACTCGTTGATGTGTTGAGCCTGGTGCAGCATCTCGGCGCTGTAAGGCCACAGGCTGAAGTTGATCGGCCGCCGCGGCTGGATGAAGATCCCCTTGCCCGCCGCGTCCTGCAGGCTCAGCCAGCGCACGTCCTGCCGGTTGCCGTTGTCCTGCGGGAACGGGTAGTGTTCGAACAGCGCGTCGGCGCGCTGCCGGTAGTGGCCGATGAGGTTGGCCCGGCAGCTGTCGCGGTAGTTCTCGCCCGGCCCGCGGCCGTAGTATTCCACCTGCACGAAGCGGCGACTGATGCCGAAATCGAGACCGATTTTCGGGATAATCTGCCGGAAATCGCCATAAGGCTCACCGGACAGATCCAGGCTGACGTAGCCCTGCGGGGAGATGCGCCAGCGGTAGGTGCAGCGCATGCCGAAGTCGAACACCGGCGGCGCAATCAGGCTGTGCACCTCGAGCAGCAGATCTTCGCCCTGCCATTGCCGGCTGAGGCGGCGGAAGTGCTGCTGCATGATGGGGAAATGTTGCGGCAGCCAAATCCCCTCATATTCCTGTTTATGGTTATCGATCACCGGTTTGAAGAAGGTGATGCGCGGCGCGCGCCCCACCATTTCTTCATCGTCTACCCGCCACGACAGCAGTTCGCCGCTCAGCAGCGAGAACGCCAGCTGGAACCGGCCGCCGCTGACGAGCAGCTGATGATTCTCCTCGCGGCATTGCAGCGCCGGCGCATCGGCCAACGGTGGAGCCGGTAGCCGCGTCGCCGCCTGGCGCAGATGCTGATAATGCCCCAGCCGCTGGCCGCTCTCGCTGTAGCGGGTGGCGCTGTCCTTATGCACCGCTACGTCGATCAGCGTTTCCCCCTGCCCCAGCGCCAACACCGGCAGATGCATGTCTTCGCTCTCGCCCGGCTGCAGATGCGGCAGCTTGAATTCGTAACTTGCCACCTGGCGGCCGTCGGTCTTGACGCTGACCTTCAGCGTGATGTCCGCCAGCGAGCTGAACCAATAGCGGTTTTTCACCCGCAGCACGTCACCCGCCCCCTCTTCCGCCGTCACCTCCACCGGGCACAGCACCTGCTGGTATTCACGCAGGCCGGGGCCGGGGCGCTGGTCCGGATAGATCAGGCCGTCCATGCAGAAGTTGTAGTTGTTCGGGTAGTCGCCGTAATCGCCGCCGTACTGGTAGCGCTCGCGCCCCTGCGCGTCGTGGCTCAGCAGCCCGTGATCGCACCACTCCCAGATGTAGTGCCCCTGCAAACTGGCGTGACGGTTGAACACCGACTGGTATTCGAACAGCCCGCCGGGGCCATTGCCCATCGCGTGGGCGTATTCGCACAGGATGCGCGGTTTGGGGTGCGGGTATTCGCCGAAGGCGTTCATCATCGCCACGCGGGAATACATGGTGCTGATCACGTCGGTCACTTCGGCGTCGCGATCTTCTTCATAGTGGATCAGACGGGTCGGATCGAGCGCCTTGCAGCGCCGGGCCATGGCGCGAATGTTGCAGCCGTAGCCGGACTCGTTGCCCAGCGACCAGATGATGATCGACGGGTGGTGTTTCTGCGCCGCCACGTGGCGCTCGATGCGCTCGACGTAGGCCTGCTCCCAGCGCGGATCGTCGGTGATGCGGCTCAGATCGCCGACGTTGGCGAAGCCGTGGCTTTCCAGATCGGTCTCCGCCATCACGAACAGGCCGTAGAGATCGCACAGCTCGTAAAAGCGCGGATCGTTGGGGTAATGGGCGGTGCGCACCGAGTTGATGTTGTGCTGCTTCATCAGCACGATGTCGCGCTCCACCCGCGCCATATCGACGGCGCGCCCTTTGCGGTGATCGTGATCGTGGCGGTTGACGTCGTGCAGCTTGAGGTAGCGCCCGTTGACGTACATCAGCCCGTCGCGCACCGCGATCTCGCGGAAGCCCACCCGCTGCGGCACCACGCCCAGCAGGTTGCCGGCGCCGTCATACAGGCTGAGCAACAGCTGATACAGGTAGGGATTTTCCGCATTCCACTGCTGCGGGCGGCTGACCGGCAGTTCGAAACGGCAGCTCAGCGCCTGCTCGATGCGCAGATCGTCGCGCCACTGCTCCGCCACGCAGCGATCGCCGTCGAACAGCTGCGCCTGCAGGCGGCAGCCCTCGGCGGCCTGCACACCGAGATGGCGCAGCTCGGCATCGATCGCCAACTGCGCGTCGCAGTAGCGCTCATCAAAGGTGGTGACCAGTGTCAGGTCGTGAAGGTGAGTGGCGCTCTGGCCGATCAGATAGACATCGCGGAAGATGCCGGCCATCCACCACATGTCCTGATCTTCGATGTAGGTGGAATCGGCCCACTGCATCACCCGCACCGACAGCAGGTTCTCGCCCTGCCGCACATAGGGGCTGATGTCGAACTCGGCGCACAGCCGGCTGCCCTTGCTGAAGCCGACATAGTCGCCGTTAACGTACACCTCGAAGTAGGTTTCCACGCCGTCGAATTTGATCAGCACCTGCTGATCTTGCCAGCCGGCGTCGAGCGTAAAGGGGCGCTGATAGGCGCCGGTGGGGTTGTTGGTCGGCACGTAAGGCACGTCGATCGGGAACGGGAAGCCCTCGTCGGTGTACTGCAGGTGGCCGTGCCCTTCCAACTGCCACATGCCCGGCACCGCCATATCGCCCCAGTCGTTCATCGGCTCCCGGTAAAACGCCGCTGGCACCTGCGCCGGGTGCTCGAAGAAGCGAAAACGCCAGCGGCCGCTCAGCAGCTGGAAGCGCCGGCTGGCGTTGCGATCGAAGCTCAGCGCCTGCCCGGCGTCCGCGTAGCTGAAGAAGCTCGCGCGCGGCGCCAACCGGTGCTCCGACTGTTTTTCAATGTTTTCCCAATTATTCACGTCACGTCTCCCGACACCTGTGCAATGCGGAAACGATAGTAAATATTTAGTAAAAACTACAGTTGATATTTACCAAATGACGACAGGATCACAATAAATCTCAAATGCCTTTTTTTATCATGACGTTAATTTTGGGCGCCAACGCAACGCCCCGCCGAGGCGGGGGCCGGTCAGGCGACGGTGGTGTCGCGCAGCTGCAGCGAGCTGGGAACGAAGATCGACAGCGGGACGGTGCGCTCATCGCGCAGGCGCTCCGCCAACAGGTTGACGGCCTGTGCGCCCATGGTTTCCGAAGGGATGCGCACCGTGGACAAGGCGGGGAAAATAAAGCGGGCGGTGGGAATGTCGTTGACGCTGATCAGCGCGATCTGCCCCGGTACCTGAATGCCGTGTTCGTGCAGCGCGCGCAGCACGCCGATCGCGATCGAATCGGTCGCCACCAGCAGCGCCGGCGGATAGCCATTCTTGCTCTGCAACATCGCTTTGGCGCACTGGTAGCCCGACTGGCTGCTGAAATCACCGTGGTAAATGTCCTGCGCTCGCACCACGTTTTGCTGCCGGCCATACTCGACGAAAGCCTGCTCGCGCTGGTCGATGCCGGCCGGATCGTCGCGCCCGCCGATAAAGCCGATGCGCTGATAGCCGCGGCCGATGAAGTAGTCGATCACCTTGCGGCTGATCTTGTACAGGTCAACATTGACGCAGTCGAACCGCTCATCCTCCACCACGCCGTCGATGAATACGACCTGCGTTTCCTGCTGCCTGAGCTGCTCATACAGCGCGGGCTGTGGCCGGCCGATCACCAGCAGGCCGTCGGCGGCCGGCAGCGCCTTGTCGCCGTTGAAGTCATATCCGGCGCTCAGCGCCACGCCCAGCTTTTCGCACTGCGTTTCGATGCCGTAGCGCATCGCCAGGTAATAGGGATCGTTGATCTCCACGCCCTGCGTATAGGTGAACAGCGCGGCGAAATGCAGGCGTTGCCCGCTTTGCCGTTTGGAAGGTGCAACCTTGTATTCGAGGCGCTCCGCCGCTTCCAGGATCTTCTGGCGGGTTTGCGCCTTCACGCTCAGGGTGGGGTCGTCATTCAACACGCGTGAAACGGTGGCGACGGACACATTAGCGGCTTCAGCAATTTCCTTCAGTGTGGCCATAGAGTCCCAATGCACAGACGAAAAACGGTAGCTTAATCGGATAGCGCCACGGCGTACAGCGCCGCCCGCCTCCTCTCCTTCCCAGACCGGGCCAGCGCACGCTCATGCCAGCCGTTGCTGGGCGCCTGCAGCGAAAGATACCCATTTCGCCCGCTGTGATCAAGTTAACGATTTACTGATTTAAGCGTATTTTTTACTAAATATTTTACTAATATACCTGCCGTTTACCGCCCCATGAGGGCGGACTTTTTCTCTTCTCCCAGGGATCCGGGAGCGACCTCGCGTGAGCCGCCGCTCGGCTGACGTTCCGATCCATCCAACACCAGGCTATGCCCCATGAAATCACTAAGCCATCACGCCCTGTTGCCCTTGTTGCTGCTCGTTAATGCGCCCGCCTGGGCGGCGCAGGAACCGGTGACCCCGGCGGAGCGCAATCAGCTCCCGCCACCGCCGCTTCCCGATAGCACCGCGACCGCCCTGCGTTTTTACGGCGAGCTCGGCATCGGCGGCAGCGTCTATTTGAACGGCGAACATCAGCATCAATACAGCGACGGCACCTATATCGAAGGTGGCCTGGAGATCAAACGGGGACACTGGTTCGGCCTGATTTACGGCGAAGGCTGGACCGTGCAGGCGGACAGCCAGGGCCACGCCTGGACGCCGGACCACAGCTGGGGCGGCTTCGAGGGTGGATTGAACCGCTTTTACGGCGGTTACCGCACCGACGACGGCACCGAGATGATGCTCAGCGTGCGCAACGATTCGTCGCTCGACGATTTGCAGTGGTGGGGCGACTTCACGCCGGAGTACGGCTACGTGATCCCCAACACCCGCGATCTCAGCTACGCCGCCAAGCTGCAAAACCTGACCGGGCGCTTTCGCTACAGCGTGACGGCGGCCCCGGAAAGCCGCATCGACGAGAGCAAGGCGCTGCTGCACTTCGGTAAATACGACCGCTATTCCGACAAGTATACCTACCGGGCGATGGTCAACGGCTACACCCAGTACGACCTGCAGGAGAATCTGACGCTGCTGACCGGCCTGGAAGTGACCGACGGCCTGGGGCAGCTGTTTCTGCTGGGGCTGCGCGGCAAACACCTGGCCGGCCGCGTCTGGCACCACACCGGCAAAGGCGACAGCGGCGGCCATCCCGGCAGCGAATCGGGCCTGATGCTCAGCGCGATGACGGAAACCGCCAAAGGGCTGTATCTCTCCACCGCCTACAGCTACGCCCGCCACCGGTTTGATCGCGCGGCGGACACCGCCACCTCATACGCCCAGTTTGGCGTCTGGTACGAATACGCCGACGGCAAACTGGCCACCGCGCTGGACAGCAAATTCTTCATGCGCAACGACAGCACCGGTGTCAGCAACTCGGTGTTTCTGATGCAATATTTCTATTGGTAACCGTTGAGGCTCCTACGATGAACATGACTCCCCTGACCCCGCTGGCCACCGCCCTCATCCTCGCATGGGCGCTGACGGGCTGTGTGCCGAAAACGCCCGACGCCGATGCCCCGTTGGCCGAGCGCTATAAAAACGTCATCGACCGCCGCGGCGCGCCGCACTTTATGCTCGATTACGATTTCGACGATCACCAGCGCTTCAATCCGTTCTTCGATCTCGGCGCCTGGCACGGCCACCTGTTGCCGAGCGGGCCGGAAGGTATGGGCGGTTTCCCCGGCCCGGCGCTGCTGACCGAAGAGTACATCAACTTTATGGCCAACAATTTCGATCGGCTCAGCGTCTATCGAGACGGTAAACCGGTGCATTTCACCATGACGGCCTACAGCCTGCCCGGCGCCCTGGTGCAGCGGCTCAGCGCGCCGGGCGTGACCGTCAACCTGACGCTGCGCTTCGCCGCCGCGCGCACCTCGCTGCTGGAAACCCAAATCCTGACCGACACGCCGCTGGAGCTGGTGTGGGACGGTGAATTGCTGGAGCGCTACGCGGCCAAAGAGCAAAAACCGCAGCCGCCGGCGACCCTCGAGCAGGCGTTTCCGGACTACACGCGCCGCATTGTGCCGACGGCTGACGGCTGACGGCCTGCGCGTCACCTTCGGCAAGGTGCGCGCGCCGTCGCAGCTGATGACCTCGGGCCAGTCCGAGTATCAGATCCACAAATCGCTGCCGCAGCGCACCACGGTCGACGGCCACCGCTTCCGCGCCACGGCACGCATCACCGGTTCCACCACCCTGTACACCACCTACTCGCACCTGCTCACCGCCGAAGAGGCGCAGCGCGAACAGCGCGCTATCGCCGGTATCCTCGCTCACCCGCAGCGCTATATGGCCGCGTCGGCCCAGCGCTGGGAACGCTATCTCGCCACTGCGCTCAGCAACCCGCACGCCACGCAGGAACAAACCCGCGTGGCGGTCAAAGCGATGGAAACGCTGAACGGCAACTGGCGCGGCGCAGCCGGAGCGATGAAGTTCGACTCGGTCACCCCGTCGGTGACCGGGCGCTGGTTCTCCGGCAACCAAACCTGGCCGTGGGACACCTGGAAGCAGGCCTACGCCATGGCGCACTTCAACCCGGTCGTGGCCAAGGACAACATTCGCGCAGTATTCGCCTTCCAGATCCGACCGGGCGACGCCCTGCGCCCGTGGGACGCCGGCTTTCTGCCCGACCTTATCGCCTACAACCCCAGCCCGGAGCGCGGCGGCGACGGCGGCAACTGGAACGAGCGCAACACCAAGCCGAGCCTGGCGGCCTGGGCGGTGATGGAGGTGTATCGCGTCACCGGCGATAAGGGCTGGCTGGCGGAGATGTACCCGAAGCTGGTGGCCTACCATGACTGGTGGCTGCGCAACCGCGATCACAACGGCAACGGCGTGCCGGAGTACGGCGCCACCCGCGACAAAGCGCACAATACCCCCGACGGGCGCATGTTGTTCACCGTCAAACGCGGGCAGCGCGAGCAAACGCTGGCCGGCCTCGACAATTACGATCGCATCGTGCGCGAGGGGCAGTACGACAGCATCGAGATCCCGGCGCAGACCGCCGCCTTCTGGGAGTCGGGCCGCGACGACGCGGCGGTATTCGGCTTTATCGATCCGGATCAATTGGCGCGCTACGTGGCGCAGGGCGGCAAACGCGAAGACTGGCAGGTAAAATTCGCCGAAAACCGCGCGCCGGACGGTACGCTGCTCGGCTACTCGCTGCTGCAGGAGTCGGTGGATCAGGCCAGCTATATGTACAGCGACAACCGCTATCTGGCGGAGATGGCCGATATTCTGGGCCGCGGTGCCGAGGCCGCTGCCTTCCGCGCCAAAGCCGACCGGCTGGCGGCCTACATCAACACCTGCATGTTCGACAAGCAGAGCGGTTTCTTCTATGACATCCGCATCGAAAGCCAGCCGTTGGCCAACGGCTGCGCCGGCAAACCGATCGTCGAACGCGGCAAAGGGCCGGAAGGCTGGTCGCCGCTGTTCAACGGCGCCGCCAGCCAACCGCACGCCGATGCGGTGGTCAGGGTGATGAAGGATCCGCGCGAGTTCAATACCTACGTGCCGCTCGGCACCGCGGCGCTGACCAATCCGGCGTTCGGCGCGGACATCTACTGGCGCGGCCGCGTGTGGGTCGATCAGCTGTATTTCGGCCTCAAGGGCATGGAGCGCTACGGCTATCGCGACGATGCAGTGGCGATGGCGCAGGCCTTCTTCCGCCACGCCGACGGCCTGGTCGCCGACGGGCCGATCCGCGAGAACTACAACCCGCTCACCGGCAAGCAGCAAGGCGCGCCGAACTTCTCCTGGAGCGCGGCGCACCTGTACATGCTGTATAACGACTTCTTCACACAATAAGCCGCAGCGGCCACCGCCATCGTTGCCCGGCGGTGGCCCGCGTTTATGAGCGGATCGGGATCACCAGCACGTCGATATTCAGCTGGTTGATAGCATTGCGGGTGGAAGAAAACAGGTTGCTCCACAGATCGTGGTGATGGCCGAACACCAGCAGATCGATGTTCTTATCCACGACTGCCGTACGCAGTTCATCGACAAAGCCGCCGCGCCCGATAATCACCTCCGCGATCGGGTAATTGACGTTTTGCGTGGTGGGCTCCAGCTCTTTGCGGATCTTCTCTTCGAACGGCACGCCGTCATAGCTGCGCTCCGAAAAGCCGATCGCCGCGTGGTAGGTGTCGTAGTGAACGTCCACATAGATCAGCGAGAGTTTGGCCTGCAGCGCCTCCGCCAGCAGCGCCCCCTTTTCGACCAGCCGTTTGCCGTCATCGCTCAGATCGGTGGCGATGACAATATGGTGGTAACACATAGCGCCTCCTGTCATGGACTCGGTAGAGCCGAGGCTCCGATATCACGCCGGGGTCATATCGTTATGGTTAATTTTAGTTCAGAAATGGCGCGTATGACGGGTGGCTACGCGGTGGGAAAGCCCCGTTGCCGGGGCTGAAGGCAAAAATTACTTCTCGCGCTGCGCCTCAAACCAGACGTTGCACAGCGACAGGATCAGCGTGTTGGCGTCTTTCACCAGCACGTTATCGCCGGGCACCCCATCGGTGCCCTGATCGGTGATGCCTTTGATGGCGGTATCCGCGTGCTGAATGGCCACGCGTTCGACCGACGGCGTGCTGATGCCCAGCATCGGGAAATCGATGTAGGAGCTGCTGCCGGAATTGTCCTCGACAAACTCCTGCGCTTCTACGGTGCTGACGGTGGCCCCTTCGCTTTTCAGCGCCGTGCCGTTCCAGCTGAACGCATCCGCTTTGTAGCTGATTTTGCCGCCGATCAGGCTCTGCGCCTGCTGTTGATCCCAGCAGCCGGTGGTCTGGGTCGGCACAATTTTACTGACGCGCCAGTTGCCCAGCAGCTGTTTGGGGATCGGCCCGGTATCGCTCTCCGCCGCCCGAACCTGAGTCGCCGAGACGCAGGCCAACACCACCAGCGGCAGCAGCGCCTTGCTCCAAGTGTTCAATCGCATTGTCTTTTCCTTCGTTTCAGTACCCAGTCTGCCCTCACGGGCCAACGGCTATCATAATAAGCCCGCCGATTCGCCGTCAAAACAATCCGCACCGCGCCAGGCGGCGGCCGCTCATAGCTAATCGCTATGAGTCATAGTGAATCAGTATTTTGTTTTAGCCCAGCGATTACCTACAGTCACTGCCACTATTCTGCCCGCCAAAATTAGCAGGCAATGTTGACAAGGACCCTGGGAAAATGACATTTACGCTGAAAAACCTCACCCTGGCGCTGGTCGCCGCCGGCACGCTGCTGCTGACCGCCTGTGGCCCGACGGCACAGGACGATCACCACATCAAGGTCGGCATCAGCGCCGGTATCGATCAGTCGCTGTGGGCGGTGGTACAAAAGGTCGCCAAGCAGAAATACGATCTGGACGTGGAGGTGGTGACCTTCAACGACTACGTGCTGCCGAACGAAGCGCTGAACAACGGCGATCTGGACGTCAACGCCTTCCAGCACAAGCCGTATCTGGACAAGCAGATGCAGGAGCGCGGCTACAAGCTGGCGGCGGTGGGCAACACCTTCGTCTACCCGATCGCCGGCTATTCGAAGAAGATAACCGCACTCAGCCAGCTGCCGGACGGCGCGCAGGTGGCGGTGCCGAACGATCCGACCAACCTGGGCCGCTCGCTGCTGCTGTTGCAAAAACAGGGGCTGATCACCCTGAAAGAGGGCGTCGGCCTGCTGCCGACCGCGCTGGACATCGTCGGCAACCCGAAAAAGCTGAAGATCGTCGAGATTGAAGCGCCGCAGCTGCCGCGCGCGCTGGACGATCAGAAAGTGACGCTGGCGATCATCAACACCAACTATTCCAGCCAGATCGGCCTGTCGCCGGCCAAGGACGGGCTGTTTGTCGAAGACAAAAACTCGCCGTACGTCAACATCTTCGCCAGCCGCATCGACAACAAAGACAGCGAGAAAGTGAAAGATCTGGTCAAGGCCTATCAGACCGACGAAGTGGCGGCCAGTGCCGCCGACATCTACAAGGGCGACGCAGTCAAAGGCTGGTAACCCTCCCCCGCATGCCCGTGGCGCCCGGCCACGGGTTTTTCATTTCCGCCCCCCGCTGTATCGTTCAATTTTCGCCCGCTCAGATCACAAATCAAGCACTGCGCTTTAGGTGAATAAAGCTGCCATGTTGTATACAAGTTTGCGTAAATGTTTTCTATTTGTTTCAAAAAACCGCTGGGGAAAATAATGAAAAATAGAAAAATCAAAACGTTGCTTGTTACCTGCGCCGTGGTCGGCGCCGCGTTGTTGGCCATCGCCGGCAAAGCGGAAAACGCCGATAAAACCTTCCTCTCCGTCGCCACCGCTTCCACCGGTGGTACCTACTATCCGATGGGCGTCGGGCTGGCCAACGTCTGGAGCAACCGGCTGAAGCACCAGGGGATACAGGTCACCGGCCAATCCTCCGCTGGCTCGATCGAGAATATCGACCTGCTGCAAAAAGACGAGGCGCAGTTGGCGATTTTGCAAAGCCTGATCGCCGTCGAAGCCTATCAGGGCGTGCGTAACTTCGACGGCCGCGCCTACGGCGATCTGCGCTCCATCTCCATGCTGTGGCCCAACGTCGAACACTTCGTGATGCTGGAAAGCCGGGTGAAAGACGGCACGCTGAACGATATCGCCGGCACGCGCTTTTCCGTCGGGCCGCAGGCCAGCGGCACCGAACAGTCGACGATGATCATCCTGCAGGGCGTCAACCTGACCAAAAAGTCGCTGTCGGCGGAATACCTCGGCTACGGCGACACGGTTTCCGCGATGCGCGACGGGCGCCTGGACGGCGGCGCCCTGCCCGCCGGGGTGCCGGCCGCCGCCGTCACCGATATGTATGCCAGCGGCGTGCCGGCACGCATCCTGGAAGTCACCGACGAACAGCTGGCCAGCATCAACGCCATCGCCAACTCCTGGTTCCGTTTCGACATCAAGGCGGAGACCTACCCGCGCCAGCCCAAGGCGATCGCCACCATCGCACAGCCCAATATTCTGGTGGCCCTCAGCCGGCTCGATGAAAAGTTGGTGTACGACCTGACCAAAACGATGTTCGAGAACCTGCCGGAAGTGCACCAGGTACACAGCTCGGCCAAATACATCTCGCTGGAAAATGCGCTGAAAGGCGTTTCGGTGCCGCTGCACCTCGGCGCCTATCGCTACTACCGCGAAGCCGGCGTCGAGATACCCGATTATCTGATCCCGCCGGAAGCCGCCGCGCTGGCCGCTAACCCTTAATCCAGGAGGACGTATGAGCACTCACTCTTCTTCACCGCAGCCCGCCGTCGATCTGGACAAAGAAGCCGGCGCCGGCAACCGGCCGCTGAGCGGCATCTATTTGCAGCTGGCAACCGTCCTGGCGATCGCCATCTCCGCCTATGCCATCTACGCCAACGCGCTGTCCAACACGCAGGAGTTCTACCGCAACACCACTTTCCTGAGCGGTATTCTGATCCTGGGCTTTATCCTGTTTCCCTTCTCGGCCCGGTACGCCACCCGCAGCTTCAACCGCTGGGACTATCTGTTCATCATCCTGACGCTGGTCAGCTACGGCTATTTCTACGTTAACTACGTCGATCTGCACGTGGTGCGCAAGAGCATCCCCAACGCCACCGACTATGTGATGGCAGCGATCGGTATCGGCGTGCTGTTTGAAGCCGCGCGGCGCACCACCGGCTATTTCATTCCCGGCCTGGCGAGCTTCGCCATTCTCTATGCACTGTTCGGGCAATACTTCATGGGCATCTTCGGCCACGGCGGCTTCTCGGTAGAACGCCTGCTGTATCGGCTATTCATGACCGGCGAGGGGATTTTCGGCATCACCCTGTCCACTGCCTCCACGGCCATCGTGGTGTTTATTCTGTTCGGTGCCTTTCTCAGCGTCAGCGGCGCGACCGCGCTGTTCAACGATCTGGCGCTGGCCGCCGCCGGACGCCGCCGCGGCGGCCCGGCCCAGGTGGCGGTGATCTCGTCGGCACTGACCGGCTCGTTGAGCGGCAGCGCGGTGGCCAATGTCGCCACCACCGGCACCTTCACCATTCCGCTGATGAAAAGCATCGGGCTGTCGTCCCGCTTCGCCGGCGCCGTGGAAGCCACCGCCTCCACCGGCGGCATGATCATGCCCCCCATCATGGGCGCAGCGGCGTTTATCATGGCCGGTTTCCTCGGCATCTCGTACACCACCATCGTCATCGCCGCCATCGTGCCGGCGCTGCTCTATTACGCCGCGCTGATCATGGCTATCGATCTGGAAGCCAAGAAACAGGGCCTGAAAGGCATCAACAAGGAGAACATCCCTCAGGTGCGCGCGGTGCTGAAGGCGCGCGGGCTGCTGCTGCTGCCGCTCGTCATCGTTATCGGCACGCTGCTGCTGGGCAAAACGCCGATCTATGCCGGCTTCCTCGGCATCATTGCCATCATCGTCGCCAGCTGGCTCACCCCCGACAGTTCGGTACGCATGACGCCGAAAAAAATCGCGCTGGCCTTGAATGACGCGGCGCGCGGCTCGATCCAGGTCACCATCGCCTGCGCCGCCATCGGCGTGATCATCTGCGTGGTGACCATGACCGGCATCGGCTCCACGCTGGCGTTCAACATCGTCGCCATGACCGACAACACCCTGTGGATGATCCTGCTGGTAGTGATGCTGGTGTGCATCGTGCTCAGCATGGGGCTACCCTCGACCGCGCTCTACATCGTGGTGGCGGTGACCGTGTCGCCGATCCTGATCAAAGCCGGCGTGCTGCCGCTGGCGGCGCATTTCTTCGTGTTCTGGTTCGGCGCGTTGTCCAACATCACGCCGCCGGTGGCGCTGGCCAGCTACACCGCCGCCAGCATCGCCCGCGCCGATCCGATGCAAACCTCGTGGGACGCGGTGCGCCTGGCGCTGCCGGGCTTTATCATCCCGTTCATTTTGGTCTACAACCCGATGCTGTTGATGCAGGGCGACGATCTCAACCCGCTGTCGGTGCTGCATATGGTGATCAGCGCGCTGGTGGGGATCTACGCCCTGTCGATCGCCAGCGCCAATTTCTGGCTGATGAAGACCCACTGGCTGGAGCGGGTGCTGTTTACCGCAGCGGCGATTTTACTGATCAAACCGGGCCTGATGACCGATCTGGGCGGTGCGGCCCTGATCGCCGCCGCCGCCGCCATGCACCTGCTGCGCTATAAACAGCGCGCCGCGCTGCCGGGAGGCGCGTCATGATCCGCAAGGTCACGCGCCAGAAAGCCTCTCATCAGGTGCTGGCGCAGCTGAAAGCCGGCATCAACGACGGCACCTTTCCGGTCGGCGAGAAGCTGCCGTCGGAAAACGTGTTGGCGGACGCGTTCGGCGTCAGCCGGGTACCGGTGCGCGAGGCGCTCGGCGTGCTGGAGGTCAGCGGCATCATCTCCTCACGCCAGGGCGGCGGCCACCGGGTGGAACAGCATTCGCTGCTAAGCAAATACGAACCGCTGGTGATGGAGGTAGCCGACCGCCGCGAGGTGGAAGCGCTGCTGGAAATGCGCGAGGTCATGGAGCAGCAGGCGGCGCGCATGGCCGCCGAGCGCCGTACCGAACAGGAATTGCAGGCGATCGAACAGGCGCACCTCGCCTTTCGTCACTGTACGCTGAACGATGGCCAGATCGGCTATCGGCAGGACTACCTGTTCCACCGCGCCATCATGCAGGCTTCGCATAACCCCTTTTTCGTGCAGATCCTCGATAACATGCACGAGCTGTATCTGGGGGTGCTGGTGTACTCGCTCAGCAAAAACCTAGGGCGGCAGGCCGAGCGCCAGCGGGTGATCGACGAACATGAGCGGGTGTTTATCGCCATTCGCGACGGCGATGCGGCGGCGGCTACCGCCGCCATGCAAAGCCATCTGAACAACGTACGCGGCAAATTACGCCGCCTGGAAAACGAGGAGCAAGAGCCGTGATGTACGACGCGATCGTTATCGGTGCCGGCCTGGTGGGGCTCGGCGTGGTGAATGCGCTGCAGGAAGCGGATCCGCAGCGACGCATTCTGATCCTGGAAAAAGAACGCGGCCCGGCGGCGCACCAAAGCGGCCACAACAGCAACGTGGTGCATTCCGGCATTTACTACACGCCCGGCAGCCTGAAAGCGCAGTTGGCAAAACAGGGCAACCGCAGCATGTTCGCCTTCTGCCGCGAACACGACCTGTATCACGACCAATGCGGCAAGGTGATTGTCGCCACCCAGCTAAACGAACTGGATCGGCTGGAGAACATCTATCAGCGCGGCCTGCAAAACGGCCTGCAGGTCACCCGGCTGTCACAGGCGCAGCTGCGGGAGCGCGAACCGCACGTCAATGGCCTTGAAGCGCTGCTGGTGCCCGACGCCGGTATCGTCAACTACGCGGAGGTGGCCGCCAAGCTGGCGGAGATCATTGTGCGGCGCGGCAGCGAGATCGCCTACGGCCATCAGGTTGAGGCCATCCGCGAGCACGCCGGCGGCGTCACCGTCACCGCCGCCGGCGACACCTTCGAGGGACGGCTGCTGATCAACTGCGCGGGGCTGTTCAGCGATCGCATCGCCAAATTGGCCGGTTACGAAACCGGCATGAAGATCGTGCCGTTCCGCGGTGAATACTATGTGTTGGACGATGCGAAAAACCACCTGGTCAACCATCTGATCTACCCGGTGCCCAACCCGGATTTCCCTTTCCTCGGCGTGCACTTTACCCGCATGTATAACGGTAAACGCGACGTCGGCCCCAATGCGGTGCTGGCCTTCAAACGCGAAGGCTACCGCAAATGCGACTTCAGCCTGCGCGATCTGAGCGAGGTGCTCGGCTATCGCGGCTTTTGGAAAATCGCCGGCAACTACCTCGGCGAAGGGTTGGCGGAAATGCGCCGTTCGCTATCGCGCCGCCGCTTTGCCGAGAACGCCCGTCGGCTGATCCCGGCGCTGCAGGAGCAGGATATTCGGCCCGGCCCGGCCGGCGTGCGCGCCCAGGCGCTGACCGCCGACGGCAAGCTGGTGGAGGACTTCCATTTCGTGCAGGGTAAACGCTCGCTGCACGTGTGCAATGCCCCTTCTCCGGCGGCGACTGCCTCGCTGGAGATCGGCCGCGAGATCGTGCGCCGCCACCTGTCCGCTTTCTGACGCCCGCTGAGGCCACGGCGCCCGTGGTCTCAGCCGCGCTGGATGGACACGCCGCCGTCCACCAGCATCGCGGTGCCGGTGACGAATGAGGAAGCGTCAGACGCCAGATACAGCGCCGCCTGCGCGATCTCCTCCGGCATCGCCAGCCGCTTCAGCGCGTGCAGGTCGGCCACCTGTGCCAAGGCTTCCGGGGTATTGCTCATCTGCCGGCCCATCGCCGTATCGGTGCCGCCCGGCAGCAGTGCGTTCACCCGAATGCCGCGCCCGCCGAACTCCACCGCCAGCGCCTGCGTCAGGCCGATCAGCCCCGACTTTCCGGCCGCATAGGCCGCCGTGCCGGGAAACGCCGCGGTGTGGCCGACGAAGGTGGAGGTGAAAATCACCGAGCCCGCGCCGCGCGCCAGCATGGCGGGGATTTGATATTTGGCGCCGTAGTAGGCGCTCGACAGGTTGGTTTCCAGCACCTCGCGCCATTCTGGCGCGGTGAGCGCCAGCGACGGCCCCAGCGGCCCCAACATGCCGGCGTTGTTGAAGGCGATATCCAGCCCGCCGAATTCGTCGACCGCTGTCGCCGTCAGCCGTTCGGCGAAGGCTTCATCGCGCACGTCGCCCGCCACCGCGAGTGCCCGCCCCCCCTCGCGCCGAATGTCCTCCACCAGCTCCGCCAACAGCCGCTCGCGCCGCGCCCCCAACACCAGCTCAGCCCCCTGGCGGGCGAACAGCAGCGCCGCCGCCCTGCCGATCCCCGAACTGGCGCCGCCGATCACCGCCACCTTGCCGTTCAATGCGTTCATCGCTCATCCTCACGCGGTTTAAAGATCCTCAGTGTGAAGCAAGATCCCGCGCCGCGCTGGCCGCTAGCGGACATGTAACTGACGCCAATAAAAAAGGCGCTGCAAGCAGCGCCCCGGCAACGCGAATCTGACGGTTAACTCACGGCCTGGCCGCATACTTCTGCATCGTGGCCGGCGTCACCAGCTCGAACGGGATCCAGTAATACGGCTCGAGCTTTTCACCGTTGATCATGCGCTGCGCCACATCGACCGAGGCTTTGCCCTGCCCGACCGCGTCCTGGAACACCGTGACCTGCATCTTGCCGGAGGCCAGCGCCTTGAGGCCGTCCGGCGTGGCGTCGATGCCGCCGATCAGCACTTTCTTGTCCGCCTTGCCCGCCTGCAGCAGCGCCATGATTGCGCCGATCGCCATCTCGTCGTTGTTGGCGGCGACGATGTCGATCGCTTCGCCGTTGGTCAGCCAGTTCATCATCAGGTCCATACCTTCACTGCGTGAATAGTTGGCGCTCTGCTTCTGCACCACCTTCATTTTCGGGTACTTGCTCACCACCTGCTCCACGTCTTTGGTGCGCTGCAGCGCACCGGCGTCGGTCAGGTTGCCGACCATCACCGCCACGTTGCCCTGATAGCCGGCCAGCCGCGCCAGCTCTTCCATCTGCAGCGTGCCGGATTCCCGCTCGTCGGAGCCGACGAACACCACGCCCTGCGGCAGTTTGGCGTCGCCCGGCGTGCGGTTCACGTACACCAGCGGCACGCCGGCGGCCTGGACCATTTTGGTCATCACCGGCGTGCTGGCCGAGTTGACCGGATCGACGATAATCGCGTCCACCCCGGCGCTGATAAAGCTCTGCACCTGATCGGTCTGGCGGCCGACGTCGCCGCGCGCGTCCTCAAACTGCACGGTGATGCCCCGCGCCTTGGCCTCCTTGTCGATCGCCTGGCGGATGATGGTGAGGAAGTTCTGGTCGAAATAGGCCATCGACACGCCGATGGTTTGCGCCCATGCCGGGGTAGACGCGCACAGCGCCACCGCCAGCCACAGCCCTTTCAGGTAATTCATGATGTGTCCCCCGGTAAAAAAACGCCGCCGGCCAACCCTGGCGCCGGCGGCAATTCACGGCAATCAGTGTTTTTTGCGGTTGCGCCGCATGTCGATCGACACGGCGGCGACGATAATCACGCCTTTGATGATGTCCTGAATGTAAGAATCGACGCCGATAAAGGTGAAGCCGCTTTTGATCAGGCCGAGGATCACCGCGCCGATCAACGTGCCGGTGATGCGCCCGACGCCGCCCATCAGGCTGCTGCCGCCGATCACCGCCGCGGCGATGGCGTCCAGCTCGTAGGACATCCCCATGCTCGACTGGCCGCTGCTGACGCGCGCCGCCAGCACCACGCCCGCCAACCCCGCCAGGCCGCCGGCGATGGTGTAAACCGTCACCAGGTACTTATTGACGTTGATGCCGGAAACCCGCGCCGAGGTCATGTTGCCGCCGATGGCGTAGATGTATTTGCCGTAGCGGGTGTGCTTGAGTGCGATATGGAAGATCACCGCAATCACCAGGAAGATGATCACCGGCATCGCGCCCTGGCCGATTGACGTGAAGCCGTCCGACAGGAAGCTGACCGGGTTGCCCTTGGTGTAGTACTGCGCCAGGCCGCGCGCCGACACCATCATCCCCAGCGTAGCGATGAACGGTGGAATGCCGGTGCGGGTGATCAGGAAGCCGTTGATAAAGCCGCAGACGATGCCCACCCCGATCCCCGCGCCGATCGGGATCGCCGCCGGCAGATCGAGCAGCCCCGGATACATCGGCGAGATGCTGTCCGAGGTCTGCGCCAGGCTGGCCGCCACTACCGCAGTCAGCGCAATCAGCGAGCCGGAGGAGAGATCGATGCCGGTGGTGATGATCACCTGGGTGACGCCCACCGCGATGATGCCGATGATCGCCACCTGCAGCACGATCAGCAGCAGGCGGTTCGGGTTCAGCAGGAATGACTGATCGCGCATGTACCAGCCGAGGATTTCGAAGATCAGCGCGATGCCGATCATCACGATGAAGATACCGGTATCCTTCGGCATTTTGCCGCTCAGCCCGGAGAACAGCGTTCCCTTGCCCGTTGAATCGGCGGAGAGCGGCTTCTCAATCTTTACGTTACTCATGATGTTCACCCTTCGTTATTCTGAGGCCAGCGCCAGGATCTTCTCCTGGTCCGCGTCGTCTTTGTCCAAAATGCCGGTGATGCGGCCGCCGTGCATCACCATCACCCGGTCGCTCATGCCGAGGATCTCCGGCAGCTCGGAGGAAACCAGAATGATGGCGACGCCGCGGTTGGCCAGCTCGCTGATCAGGCGGTAAATTTCCGCTTTCGCCCCCACGTCGATACCGCGCGTCGGTTCATCGAGGATCAGGATTTTCGGCTGCGCCAGCAGCCAGCGCGCGATCAAGACCTTCTGCTGGTTGCCGCCGCTGAGGTTATTGATGATCTGATCCATGGTCGGCGTTTTGATGTTGAGCTTTTTAATCTGATCCATGCAGTCTTTGGCCATCTGCACGTGGCTGACGAAACCGTTCTTGCCGATGTATTCCGACAGGTTGACGATGCTCATGTTCTCGACCACCGACAGCACCAGAAACAGGCCGGATTTCTTGCGGTCTTCGGTGAGGAACGCCAGCCCGCTCTCGATCGCCTTCGCCGGGGAATCCACTTTTACCGCCTGGCCTTCGATAAAGATCTCGCCGCCGTCCGCCGGGTGCATGCCGAACAGGCTCTCCATCACTTCGCTGCGCCCGGCGCCCACCAGCCCGGCAACGCCGAGGATCTCGCCGCGCTTGACGCTGAACGATACGTCATGGAACCAGCCGCTGCGGCGCAGCCCCGCCACCCGCAGCACTTCCTCGCCGATATTGTTGTTGAATTTGGGGAACATCTGCGTCAGTTCGCGCCCCACCATCATGGTGATCAGCGACTGTTTGGTCAGGTTTTCGGTTTTGTCGCAGGCGATGAAGGTGCCGTCGCGGAAAATGCTCACTTCGTCGGTGATGGCGAAGATCTCGTCCATCTTGTGGCTGATATAGATGATGCCTTTGCCTTGCTCGCGCAGCTCGCGAATGATGGCGAACAGGTGCACCACTTCGCCTTCGGTCAGCGCCGAGGTCGGTTCGTCCATGATCAGCACGTCGGCGTTGTAGGATACCGCCTTGGCAATCTCCACCATCTGTTGGTTGGCGATGCTCAGCTCGCCCACCAGCGTTTCCGGCTGCAGTTTGATGTTCAGCCGCGCCAGCAGTTCGCGGGTCTGTTCGTTCAGCTGTTCGTGGTTGACGAACCCCAGCCGCGCCGGTTCGCGCCCCAGCCAGATGTTTTCCGCCACCGTCATGTAGGGCACCAGGTTCAGCTCCTGGTGAATCATGGAAATGCCCGAATGCAGCGCCTGCAGCGTGTCGCTGAAGGTGACCGGCCGACCTTTGATTTTGATCGAGCCTTCGTCCGGGTGGTAGATGCCGATCAGGCATTTCATCAGCGTCGATTTACCCGCGCCGTTTTCCCCCATCAGCGCGTGCACGCTGCCGGGTTTGATTTTAATCGAGACCTTATCCAGCGCTTTGACGCCGGGGAACTGCTTGCTGATGCCTTCGGCCTCAAGAACATAAGGGTACATACCGCTTACCTCCGCACTGACCCACGTTTTCCGCCGCGCTCGCCCCACACCGGCGCCCGCGGCGGGCTTCAAGGCTTATTTCTTGTTTTTATCGGCGAATTGCTGGTAATTGGCCTGGGTGATCAGCTGGTAAGGGATCAGCACGTTGCTCTCCACTTTCTCGCCTTTCACCAGTTGAACGGCGGTCTGCACCGCGCCTTCGCCCTGGCCTTTGGCGTCCTGGAACACGCTCAACGCCAGATCGCCCTTCTTGATGAACTCCAGCGCGTCCGGCGTGCCGTCAACGCCGGCCACCAGCACGCCGGATTTCTTGGCCTGCTTCAGCGCCAAAATAGCGCCGATGGCCATTTCGTCGTTGTTGGAGGCGATGGCGTCTATCTGCTGGCCGGACAAAATCCAGTCGGTGGTAACGTCCACCGCCTCTTTGCGGAAGAACTTGGCGGTTTGCTTATCGACTATTTTGATGCCGGGATAGTTGGCCGCCACCTCTTCCACGCCGCGGGTGCGGTCGCGCGTGGCTTCACTCGACAGCTCGCCCATCAGGATCATCACGTTGCCCTTGCCGTTCATCAGCTTGGCCAGCGCTTCCATCTGCAGCTTGCCGGCCAGCTTGGAGTCGGAGCCGACGTAGGCCATGCCGGCCGGCAGCGCCACTTCCGGCTTGCGGTTGACGAACACCAGCGGGATCTTGGCCTTCTCGGCCAGCTTAATCATCGGCTTGACGCCCTGGGTATCCACCGGGTTGAGGATGATGGCGTCGACGCCCTGGCTGACGAAGTTTTCGATTTGTTGAATTTGCTGCGCGATATCGCCTTTGGCGTCTTCGAACTGGCCGCTGACATTACCGTCGGCCTTCATTTTGTTTTGCATCGACTGGCGCAGAATGGTGAGGAAGTTGTCATCGAAGTAAGCCATGGAAACGCCGATCTTGATGTCTTTCGCCAACACGCTGGCCGGCAGCATGCACATCAGTACCGAGGCGGCGATCAGTTTCTTCAGCTTCATGTTCGTTACCCTTTAATCGTTAGAATGAAGAGGTCTGTTGGTTGACAGCTAATGAAAAATATTTTTTACATTCAAACAACAATACGGTCGGTGTTATCCCTTTGATACGGCGAATTTACCGCGTTATCGCCGTATAAAGGTCGTTGGAAAAATGGTGATCAATATCTCAAAACAGATTAAAAACAACCAATTGAAATAAACCCCTGGCACAACAAACGGCACCTTCAGCACGTTTTTAAATGTTTATTTCATAATTTAGATTATTGAAACTTTTTAACCCAAACAAGCGAAACATGCATTTTGGAATGGCTTATTAACAAAAACATGACACGGATCTAACAAATGAAATGAAAGCCGCCGGCGAGCGTTCCTCTTTCGTGCGCCGGCAAAAACTGCGAGCGGCCACGCAGTTTGCGGTTTCCGCGTTTCCCGACCATCCTTACTCGGCAATAATGGACATATCCCTATCTCAGGAGGACCTGACATGCAGCTCAGCAGTAAGGTGCGGATGAACCGCCTGTTCAACAACGGCAAGTGCCTGGACGTGGCGATCGATCACGGCATCGCCAACGAACCGGATTTCTTGATCGGCCTGGAAGATATCGAACGGGTGATGGGCAACCTGATCGCCGCGCGCCCCGACGCCATTCAGGTCAACTACGGCCAGGCGGATCTGCTGCAGCGCGCGCCGCAGCGCGAAAAACCGGCGCTGGTGATGCGCACCGACGTCGGCAACGCCTATAACGCCGCGCGCCACCGAGAAATGTGGGCGGTGCTGCACAACCCGGAGGCGCCGATCCTCGCGGCGCTGCAAATGGACGCCGCCGCGGTGGTGGTCAATCTGTATATGATCCCGGATGAGCCCGGCATTTTCCGCCAGTGCGTGGAAAACATCGGCCGCCTGCGCCACGCCTGCGATCAATACGCCATGCCGCTGATGATTGAACCGCTGGTGATGGCCCCAGCCGGCCAGGGCGCCGCCTACGGCTCGCTCGGCGACGTGGAGAAGATCGTGCCGCTGGTGCGGCTGGCGCGCGAGCTGGGCGCCGACATCATCAAGGCCGACCCGACCGAACGCGTGGAAGACTTCCACCGCGTGGTGGAAGCGGCGCGCTGCCCGACGCTGGTGCGCGGCGGCGGCAAGGGGGAGCTGGGGCCGGTGCTGGAGAAATCCGCCGCGCTGATGGCCCAGGGCGCCTCCGGCATGGTTTACGGCCGCAACGTCTATCAACACAGCAATCCGTCGCAGGTGGTGCGCGCGTTGATGGCAATCATCCATCAGGGCGCCAGCGGCCAACAGGCGCTGGAGATCTACCACCAGCAGTGACCCGCTTTTGTAACTAAAATAACCCCCTGCTCCCCCGGCAGCATGCTATAACCTGCTGCCGGTAACTGCAGCTTGCCTCATTCCTCGCTAGAATACGCCGTGATATCGCCATTCGGAGAACCGCCATGCCAAAACAACGGGTGCCGCTCAAGCTGAGCACCTCCATCACGCTGATGGTGTCCGCCATCATCGCTTCGGTGCTGCTGGTGGTATTCGCGCTGTTTTTCGTGCAGATGAGCCGCGAGGGGCAAGATCAGCTGCAGCAGAAAGCCATCGCCGTCGCCAATACGCTGGCGCTCTCCAGCACGGTGGTTGACGGCCTGCAGCGGCGCGACCAAAGCGGCGCCATTCAGCGCTTCGCCGAGCAGGTGCGCCATCAAAACGAGCTGCTGTTCGTGGTGGTGGTGGATATGCAGGGTATCCGCTATTCGCACCCCAAACCCTGGCTGATCGGCCAGCATTTTATCGGCGACGATCTGGCGCCCGCGCTGCAAGGCAACGTCAACAGCGCCATCAACCGCGGCACGCTGGCCCCGGCGCTGCGGGTGTTCGTGCCGGTGTATGACGCGCAGAAACAGCAAATCGGCGTAGTGGCGCTCGGCATCGCGCTGGATACCGTGCAGCGGGTGGTGGCGGAAAGCCGCTGGATCATCTATTGGACCATCGCCTTCGCCGCGCTGGTCGGCAGCCTGGGCACCTTCTTCCTGGTCTCCGCACTCAAGCGCATCATGCTGGGTTTCGAGCCTTACGAAATCTCCAACCTGTTCGAACAGCGCAACGCCATGCTGCAATCGATTAAAGAAGGCGTGATCGCGGTCGATAATGAATCCCGCATCACCATCGTCAACGACGAGGCCAAGCGCCTGCTGCGCCAGAGCGGCCCGGTGGAAAACCTGCTGCTGGAAGCCGCCAGCAAGCATTGGCCAGCGCAGCTGCATCTGGCGGAGGTGCTGGCCAGCGGCAAACCGCTGCGCGATCGGCAGATCAGCTTCAACGGCAGCGAACTGCTGACCAATACCGTCCCGGTGATCGTCAACGGCCAGGTGACCGGCGCCATCGCCACCTTCCGCGACAAGACCGAGGTCAGCCGCCTGCTGCAGCGCCTGAGCGGCATGGCGCACTACGCCGATGCGCTGCGGGTGCAGTCGCACGAATTTATGAACAAGCTGCACGTAATACTCGGCATGCTGCACATGAAGGCCTACCAGCAGTTGGAAAACTACATCATCAATACCGCCAGCAACTATCAGGAAGAGATCGGCGCGCTGCTGCGCAAGATTCACTCGCCGGAAGTGGCGGGCTTCTTCATCGGCAAGATCAGCCGCGCCCACGAAGCCGGCGTTGAGCTGACCATCGAGGAAACCAGCCTGCTGCCGGAAACCGACGACGCGGAAACCACCCATGTGCTGATCAGCGTGCTCGGCAACCTGATCGAAAACGCCATCGACGCCATCGACGGCGTTGAGGGCCACGAGATCGGCCTGAGCTTCCATCACCACGACGATCAATTACACTGTATCGTCAGCGACGACGGCCCCGGTATCGATCCGGCGATCGGCGCGCGCATCTTCGAACACGGATTTTCTACCAAGGGAACGGGACGCGGCATTGGCCTGGCGCTGATCCGCAGCCATCTGGAGAAACTGGGCGGCAGCATCGATTTCGAATCCGAACCGGGCGAGCTGACCCAATTTTTCGTGCACCTTCCCTATCAGGCCAAGAGCAGAGCCCATGATTAACGTACTGATTGTCGACGACGACCAGATGGTGGCGGAGCTGAACAAATACTACCTGAGCCAGGTCAGCGGTTTTCACTGCCAGGCGACGGTCGCCACCCTGAACCAGGCGCGCGCCCTGCTGGCCGATGCCGACGTCAGCATCGATCTGGTGCTGCTGGATATCTACATGCAGCAGGAGAACGGGCTGGATCTGCTGCCCGGCCTGCGCGAACTCGGCGAGAAGACGGATGTGATCATCATCTCCTCCGCCAGCGACGTGAACACGGTGCAAAAGGCGCTGCACTACGGCGTGGTGGATTATCTGATCAAACCGTTCCAGTTCAGCCGCTTCAAGGAGGCGCTGAGCCACTACCGGCAGCAGTCGCAGATTCTGGCGCAGCGCGAGTTTTCGCAGGCCGACGTCGACAGCCTGCTGCGCCGCCAGCCCGGCGGCCAGGAGAGCAAGAAGCTGCCGAAGGGGCTGACCAGCATTACCCTGAGCACGGTGTGCGAGTGGATCGAACAGCAGCATGACAGCGAATTCTCCACCGACAACCTGGCCAACGCCATCGGCATTTCGCGGGTGTCCTGCCGCAAGTACCTCATCTATCTGGCGGAGAGCGGCATTCTCGGCACCCGTATTCTGTACGGCGCCACCGGCCGCCCGGTCTATCTGTATCAGCTGAAACCGGACGCGATCGCCATGCTGAAAGAGCATTGCCGCCCGGCCTAAACGACGCCGGGCGCTGATGGCGCCCGGACGGTTAATGTTAGAAGCTGTGCATGTAACACTTCGCCTCGCGGTGAGGATCTTTCGAGTGTCTCCGCAGGCAGCGCTGCTTTTTCTCCTGCTGTTCCAGGTGATGCTGCTGCCGTTTGGCGCTCTCTGCCGCCTCGCGCTGCTGTTCGCGCGCAATCGCCTGCTCGTTGGCCAGCGTCAGATTATCGACATTCCACACCTTGTGGCGCAATGCGTCGCGCTTTTTCTGATACTCCTCGGTGACCTTGCTGTCCTTCGGCGCCGCCGCATGGTATTCCAAATCCACCCGCGCCTGCGCGAAGCTGGCGCAACACAAGGCCGCGCCGGCCAACACTATCCTTTTCATTAATGATTCCTTTTACATCGTTTTACTCTGCGCGCACGCCGGCTCAACAACCGTTCGGCGATGCCGGCGGCTTTTCCTCTGAACGGGGCGCGCGCTGCCCGCCGGTGACGGGCGCTTTGCCGGGCTCGATACCGCACTCCGCCAGCCGCGCCAGCTCTTCCGCATCGCGCTCTGCCGGCGGCGCTTCCTCGCTCATTTCCTGCCGCAGATCCTGCGCCAGCGCTTTCAGCCGCTTTTGAAACAGCACCGGCGACACGCCTTCACATTGCCTGTCGTAGCGCGCCGCGCCGGCGCTTTGGCTTAGCGGCAGCAACAGCAAGAGAAAGATCGCGGCCATGTCCTTCGCCATGGGCAACTCCTTTGATTACACCGAAATAAACCGGCAGTTCCCTATAAGGAAAACGAATTGTCTGCTAACGCAATAAATGGTCGGGCCACGGCAGAATAGCGCAGGAAAGGTAAACCCTCCGACAATATCGACAGAATGCGCGCATTAATTTGGCTGAATATATTTAGCGGCTTAACGATCGAATATTTTCGACCCATCGAAGGTGCCGCCAATGCCGACATTTCCTTCGTGCAATACCGAGGAGGCGGACTCGCCCGCCATGATGCGCTGCCGCTGCTCCCGCGTGGCAGGCTGCGGCTGAGACCAGTCTGGGGACGTTGACGTCGGCTGAATCACGCTGCAAGCGCTCAACAACAATAACGATGCCGGGGCCCAATAACGCCATGTCATAGTTTTCTCCTTAAAGGAAATAAAATACCCGCAGCCGGCGGCAAGGGTAAATAAAAAAATGACTTTCTTTAGTTTAATAACCGCTGTTATTTCAACGCCGCCCGTCGATGTTAATCACCTGGTTAACCTATTAACCTGAAATAAACATTTTCGCTTAGCCACCCGATAATTCGCGTGCAATAAAAAAGGCCGGGCTAACCCGACCTTGTTTGACCGCTCGACGCGCTTAGACCAGCTCGATCACATCGAAGTTGGCTTCGCCGCTCAGATCGGCGTCGTAGTCAACGCCCTGCAGACCAAAGCCGAACAGGCGCAGGAATTCCGCCTTGTAGCCCTGGTAATCGGTCAGTTCGTTGATGTTGTTGTCGTTCAGCTGCTGCCAGATTTCACGGCAGGTTTCCTGCACGGCGTCGCGCAGCTCCCAGTCATCCAGACGCAGACGGTGTTTCTCGTCGGTGTCCGGCGCCGCACCGCTGTACAGCTTGGTGGCGAACAGACGCTGGATCTGCTCGATGCAGCCTTCGTGAATGCCCTGCTCCTTCATGATCTTGAACACGATGGAGATATACAGCGGCATTACCGGAATGGCGGAGGAAGCCTGAGTCACCACCGACTTGAGCACCGCAACGTAAGCCGCGCCGCCTTTGGCCTGCAGCTTCTGGTTGATGGCGTGCGCCGCACGATCCAGATCTTCTTTCGCCTTGCCCAGCGTACCGTGCCAGTAGATTGGCCAGGTCAGATCGGTACCGATGTAGGAGTAAGCGACAGACTGCGCGTTATCCGCCAGCACGCCCGCTTCGTCCAGCGCGTCCATCCACAGCTGCCAGTCCTGGCCGCCCATCACCTTCACGGTGTCGGCGATTTCTTGCTCGTTGGCCGGCTCGACCACGGCTTCAACCAGCACGTCTTTGTTGGTGTCCAGCGCGACGGATTTGTACGGCTCGCCGATCGGCTTCAGTGCGGAACGCACCACTTCGCCGGTTTCCGGCATCTTACGCACCGGCGAAGCCAGCGAGTAAACCACCAGGTCAACCTGACCCAGGTCTTTTTTAATCAGATCGATCACGGTCTGACGGCACTCGTTGGAGAATGCATCGCCGTTGATGCTTTTCGCGTACAGGCCTTCTTCTTTAGCTGCCTTGTCGAAACCGGCGGAGTTGTACCAACCGGCGGAACCGGTTTTGCCTTCGCTGCCAGGCTTCTCGAAAAATACGCCGATGGTGGCCGCACCGCTGCCGAAAGCGGCATTGATGCGCGAGGCCAGACCGTAACCGGTGGATGCACCAATGACCAGCACCTTTTTAGGCCCGTTTTTCAGTTCGCCGCGCGACTTAACGTAGGCGATTTGCTCACGGACGTTGGCTTCACAGCCTGCCGGGTGAGCGGTGGTGCAGATAAAACCACGAATTTTAGGTTTGATAATCATAGTAATTTTTTCTTGGTAGCTAAAAACCGAAGGACAATATACCTGATTTTCTCGATATACTTAAGAAAGTGCGAAAACAAGCGCAGTGAACAGACCAGTTTAGTCGAGGGATCAGGGTTGCCCAACTCCGCATCGTGCTGCCTCCACGCGCCACGCGTCGCACCCTCAGCGCGTTCAAGCCTTCCCTCTTCAAATCAGCAAAAGTTGATCATGCTTCTGGCGTTGCGTTATGGTGTGGCTGTTTTTCGGTCGAATATCAGGGAAGATAAAATCACCAGGAACAGTAATGGAACCGACTTTATATTATATTCTTTCAACTCTCGCTGCCGCGGCCTGTCTGGCCGTGAAATACGGCTTCAGACCGCCTCTGGGTTCCAAGGGTTATGTCGTTCTGGTTACGATATGCTTTTTAATCCTTTGCTGGCAATTTACCCTTTTTGCCAACGGCAACGCGATGTTTATTGCTGACTCTGAAACATGGGCCAAAGAAAATTGGCCTCTACGCTACTGTGCGTTGGGGTTTGCTCTTGCACATGCCTTCGCCACTTTCGAATCCTCCAGAAGAAAGAAAAAAGACAAACTTTCCTGAAGACGTCACCACCAAATGAAACGCCATTTGGTGGTGACAAGGTAGATCCATTACGCCTTGTTCTTTTCCATCTGCTCAATCAGCGTATAGCGCAGCGATGAAGCATCGGCCGGCACGTTCTCCACCGGAGTAACAAGCACTTTCAGCCGATACTGATAGCCCGGTTCGAAGGTGAAACCCTCGATACCGGTATAGAACAACTCCCACGGCTGCTGCGCGGAACGGCGCACCTGCATGCACTTCATCGGGCCGACGCCCACGCAGTCCACCAGCGCGCTGTTCACCAGCAACACCTCCGTTTGGCCGCCTTTCTCGTTCGCGGGCTGATTCATCGAGGTTCCCTCCTGGCTGCAGCCGGCCAGCGCGGCCAACGCAACAAATAACAACGCTTTAATTTTCAATGTACTGCACCAATAGTCATGTAGGTCAGGCGATCCTAACAAATTGACTGGATGAATTGAACCTTGCTCCGTATCACAGGAGCGACATTATTCGTTCGCGTTTATTCTCCAAACTCACGCGTTACAGGACAGCAGTCATGACGGTACGCTGTCGTTTTTATCATCGCCATCAATGAGAAAACCGGCATCACGAATCGCCGCCTTCACCTGCCTGGCATCCATCACCGCCGTTTTCACATAGCCAAAAAAGGCTACCCGCGTGCCAGGCAGACGGACTGGCGTCGCCAGTTGGACACTGAGTTCGAGATTGCGCTGCGCCATCAGCTCAGCACGCGCCTGCCAAAACGCGGCGAGATCGGAGGGAGTTTCAGTGGTTGTTTCGAACCGAGACGCCAATTCGCTTAGCGCCTCCCACTCCGCCAACAGGGCGGCAACCACTTCGGGGTTGGCCATCTTCCCCCAGTCAGAGGGTAAAGCCCCCTCACGCCACGCCTCGAGATAGCCGGGCAACGCCATCTTCAACTGGCTCAACCGATCGTTCAACGCTGGTTTCCTTTTACAACGCCTAATACCTTGATATTCCCCATAATGCCACTCTCATTTAACGGTGATGGGAGCAATGATCGGAGCTTATCAGCGCCATAAATGACGTAATAACTTTTGGTGCGGCGAAATTAGCGATATGTGCGGGTGGGGAATAAGGATGGAGATCGGGTTGGTGGCTGTGATTCGAAAGAGGAGCGGGGATTGTTGCTGGCGGATTAAGAGGAGTTTACTTATAAATCAATCACACAAAAAAAGACCGAATACGATTCCTTTATACGAAAAAGAATGAAAATATCCTTTTTTAACAATACCTTATCAACATTTCAGCCTTTGCAATCCCTTGCTTTACCTTGCATTCCATGCTTTTAATTTCAGATAGTTACCAGAACCCTCGGAGCAATTCGGAATAATTTAGGTACTAAAACTCTCAATCACAAACGCTAATATACTCGCGCACGTGGCAGATCACTCAGCCGTGTCGTGTATGCCGGCGACAGTAGCTCACGCTTCATTGACCACACCTGATGCGCCCCTTGTCCTGCAAACCACAGTTTTGCCCTCCCCGAGTTATTGATCCGATCAAGCACCCCCATCAGTTGCTCGCTGTTATGCCGTGGCTTGTACTCATCGAACAACCCCAACTGAGCCACACCTTGACTGTAAAAATCCTGCAGCATCACCCCGCCTTTCTGATATCGATGGCCAGGTTGCCAAACCGCATCCAGGCAACGCATAGCCGCAGCGATAATGTCCCGAGTATCCTGCGTTGGCGTGCTCAGTTTTATGCTTGCGGTGTTGCCATAGTATTCCTCATTGATGGCAAATGGGCTGGTTTTGAGCCACGCGCTGACATGCCGGCAATACTGATGCTCCTCCCTCAACTTCTCCGCTGCACGCGTCGCGTACATGCAAATAGCCTGATGCATCTGGTCATACTCGGTGATCCGATCTCCGAAGCTGCGGCTGCAGATGATCTGTTGTTTTGTCGGCGCAAACTCCTCCAGCTCGAGACAAGGCTGACCACGTAGCTCGCGGACGGTTCGCTCTATCACAACGCTGAAATGCTTGCGGATCATCGTAGTGCTTGCATCGGCCAGTTGGAGTGCCGTTTCTATACCCATCATGTTGAGCTTTTTCGATATCCGGCGTCCGATACCCCAGACCTCATCGACAGGCACGAGGCCCATCAATTTGCGCTGGCGCCCTTCATTGGACAAATCCACTACTCCGCCAGTCTTGTCCCACTTCTTCGCCGCGAAGTTTGCCAGCTTGGCTAACGTCTTGGTTTGGGCAATGCCAACGCCTACAGTTAGCCCAGTGTTGCGCAGTACCTTGGCCCTCACCTGGCGGCCGAAAGTATCCAGATCAATGCAGTTACGAACTCCAGTCAGATCAAGAAAACTTTCGTCAATTGAATACACTTCTAGGCGTGGCGCCATCTCTTCTAAAACAGCCATCACACGCTGAGACATGTCGGCGTATAGCTCATAGTTGCTGCTGAACGCGATGCCCCCTGCGCGCTCAAATTCCCGCTTAATTTTGAAATAGGGTTCTCCCATCTTTAACCCTAACGCCTTCGCTTCCTTGCTCCTGGCTACGACGCATCCGTCATTATTCGACAGAACGACGACAGGACGCCCTCGCAGATCTGGGCGCCACAACGTTTCGCAACTCGCGTAGAAGCTGTTCACATCAGCAAGCGCGTACATCACTTGAGCCTCGTTATCGAAGACACAACAACGCCCATCACCTCCAGATCGTCACCGCCATCATGAAGCAGGATCGGCTCATACTTCGGGTTCATGGGTTCCAATTGCGCGCGAGGATGCAAACAGAGACGCTTCACGGTGAACTCGCCGGCTATGCTGGCAATAACAATATCTCCATGGGCTGGGCTGATGCTGCGGTCAACAACAAGCATAGAGCCCTCAGTGATCCCGGCCTCAAGCATGGAATCACCTGTCGCATAGAGAAAATAGGTCGCATTGGGATGGCTGATGCAGTACTCGTTCAGATCGATGCGCGAACTGACGTAATCTGCTGCAGGACTGGGAAACCCCGCCGGCACCTTGTCGGCGAAAAGCGGGATTTTGAGCTTGGTTGGGTTTGGTGTTGGATAAAAGAAAGTCATAATGTTGCCTTGTTACTGTATTTTTATACAGTATATGCGCAAGATTTTGACGGGGGAAAGTTCGGATTTTTGTTAGAAAGGTAGGATATTGATCGGTAAAGAAAGATAGTTTTGATGAATGGCCGAGTTCCCTCCAGGCTACAACTCACGATCGAAGTTCGACCTTCAGCGCGTTTTCGCGTCCACAAGTAGAACACTGTGCCGATGTTTATCGCGACATTATCCCTTGAGATATCAGTCTGAGAGGAGCGCCAGAACCCAACTATCAGGTGGCGTGAGGCAACGCTGACGGACGGCGTGCTGGGAGTCATACGTTGTTACTACAGTACGTCACCATGCCCCAACGATAGTGATTGTGCTTACTTATCATCTTGATGGGCTAGAAAATTTTGCCATCAATATCATGCGATGGCAGAATATGGCAAACCAACATTTAAGAATTTTACGCATTGAATACTTTTATACGTTATGCATCTGTAGGGGTAATGAATACCCTGGCTCACTGGGCTGTTTTTGGGCTCATGCTCTTTAGCGGTTTCTCACAATCAGTTTCAAATGTTGTCGCTTTTGGCATCGCTGTAACCGTTTCGTTCTTTGCTAACGCCAAGTGGACGTTTAAGGCACAAGCTACAACTTACCGCTATATGGTGTATGTGTTGTTTATGGGAGGTATGGCATTCTCTGTCGGTTGGGCAGCAGATACGCTACATGCAAACCCAATTGTAACTCTCGTTACTTTTTCAGTGATCAGCCTAATCTGTGGCTTCATTTATTCTAAGTTAGTTGTCTTCAGGGAAGATAAATGAAAATTTCACTTGTAGTTCCCGTATTCAACGAGGAAGAAGCAATTCCTCTATTCTACCAATCTGTGCGTCAGTTTAAACCTTTTCAGCATATAGATGTAGAGATCGTTTTCGTCAACGATGGTAGCTCAGATAGAACGGAAGAAATACTGTCTTCCTTATCTAATGATGATCAAAATGTTAAATCAATAAATTTTTCCAGGAATTTCGGGAAAGAACCTGCATTATTTGCTGGTTTGGAAGCCGCTACCGGCGATGCTATTATCCCAATTGACGTTGACCTTCAAGATCCAATTGATGTTATCCCACTATTATTGAATAAGTGGCAAGATGGTGCAGACGTGGTGTTGGCTAAACGTATGGATAGGCAATGCGATGGCCGAATGAAGAGAAAAACAGCAGAATGGTTTTATCGAGTACACAATAAAATAAGTAAACCGGCCATAGAAGAGAATGTAGGTGATTTTAGGCTGATGACCAGGGAAGTGGTAGAAAGCATTAAATTACTTCCAGAGAGAAACCTATTTATGAAAGGTATCCTTAGCTGGGTTGGCGGAAATGTTGAAATTGTTGAATACTCTAGAGCCGAGCGAGTCGCAGGAACCAGCAAATTTAATGGCTGGAAGCTTTGGAATTTGGCAATAGAGGGAATTACAAGTTTTTCCACCTTCCCTCTTCGTGTTTGGGCTTACATTGGATTTTTTGTTGCTGCAATTTCCTTCATGTATGGCGCATGGATGATCATAGATAAGGTTATTTGGGGCAACCCGGTAGCTGGCTACCCTTCAATTATTGTTTCCATTCTTTTCCTTGGCGGTGTACAGCTTATAGGAATCGGAGTGCTTGGGGAATATATTGGTAGAATATACATTGAAACCAAACGTCGCCCACGCTATATAATAAAGAAGTGAGATGAGAATTAAAATGTTTTGTAAAATCGACAAAAAAGCACTGCTCCTGTACTCAGGGATTGCTCTTCTTTTTATTTATCCATTAATCCAAGCTGGTATTTTTTATAGGGATGATCTAGATAGAGCCATAACTGGTCAGTATGGATGGAGAGGATTAGGTCGGCCTGTTGCAGATATTCTCATGAAAGTTTTATCCGCCAGTGGCCACTATAACCTTGATCTATACCCCTATACTATGATTGCTTCCTGCTTGTTTATCGGTGGGGCATCGCTTTTACTTAGCGATCATTTATCGAGGTTAGAAGTTCCTTCACACAAATTAGTTGCGGCTCTTCTAATTTTTAATCCATTCATGCTGCAAAATATCGCTTACAGATATGACTCTTTAGGCATGTCCATCGCTTTTTTCCTAGCGGTTATGGCTTATACCTATACAGCCAGTAATCCTACCAGACAAACTTTAGTAAAACTGCTCGTTGGCGTACTATCTTTAACCATATACCAACCATGTGCAAATGTATTTATTGGTTTACTTGCTGTAGACGTAATGATCGCAGCAGTAAAAAATGACTGTAAAGCCACTGACATTATAAAAAGAATACTTAACAAAACGGCTTTATTCGTCTCTTTTTACATGGTTTACATGTTATTCTTTGCTGCAAAAAGTAATTCACGCGCAGAGATCATATCAGCTAATACTGAAGGGCTAGAGCATTTAGCCTCTACGCTTAGTTCATTAAAAAACATGGTGCTATCATATTTCCATGGCCCAGTTTATATTTATTTTTTGATTCCAGTTGTTGCTGGCTTGATTTTCATGTTGTTTGCAAATCGCCATAAGAAAAAATCTATATTATCATTCAGTCTTTATTGGGTTATTTCCCTATTTATATTTTTAGTTTCACTGATGGGGCCAACCATATTTCTTAAAGATGCTCCGGTATTCCCCAGGACTTTGGTTTCCTTCTCAGCGTGTCTTGTTTTAATTTCGATTCCCATTGTTTATTTTTTACCAAAAATGAAATATTTATCACTAATTCCTGTTATTACAGCAATTGCATTCAGCGCACAATTAGGCAGTGCCATTAAATCACAGCGCGAGTATGAAGATTTTATTTTTAACATGGTCAGTCGTGACTTGCTCACTCATAATGAAATTACCACCATCGGAACAGTTGGCCAGGTCAATATAAATGAAAGGGCTAAATTGTTAGTGGACAACAAACCATTAATAGGCTATTTCCTTAGCCCTGCATCTGAGTTTTTAGCCTCTTTTCAACTAATTAACAAAGGGTTCCCGCAGACTCTGCATGGTTATGGAGATGAACAAAAAAATAAAAATGTGCTTTCTCGTATGATTAGCAGTGGGATTAAAGCAATCTCAACTAATCAGGAATATTCTCTGTTCATTTCAGGTAATACAGCCATTGTATCATTGGGAACGGATAATAATTGACCTATTCAGCCCTCTACCATGAGGGCTTTATTTTCGGTTCCGGCCACACGATTTTTTCAAGATCTGTGTCATCGCTGATCTTCTCGATCTCGTTAACGTAGTCCATCCATACCCGCAATTTGGCTTTCTCTTCATCGGTAGCCATACCCAATAGCAACTTGCTATTGAGGGTTTGCGTAACCTGGTTAACACGTGCGATACGACGTTCTTTCTCCCCCTGTAACATCTTGCGCTTTTCAGCAGAGCTGTAGGTGCGCTTAATCACCCTTCCGTCACGATATACCCACGTCATATCGTTGCACGCTTCAGGTGGGGTTTCGCTAATCGCCACCTCTGCTACTGAGAAACCAGGAGGGAAAATTGCTGTGACGTCTTTTGATATACAGACGATAATACCATTCTCGTCATACATGACCTTCAGCGTGTCTGGACTAAAATCCGCCTGACAGGCGTACCAGTCTCGCCCATTTTTATCTCTGGCGTAAAGAATATCAGGTCTATATGCTGGCTCATTCTCTTCGGTGGATTTAAAATCAGGCTTGTAAATAGCAAAGTTTTCAAATTTAACCATGATTAAGAAGTCCCTATATTTCGCCAAGAACCATTAATTAAAACTTGGACATATGAATAAGAAGCCCAAATAGATGGGTTATAGTTGGCCCCAGACATACCAGTAAACACGCAACCGTCAGGAGCTCTAACTTGCCCCCCAGTATCAGGCTGGTTAATTCGTCCAGTGAGCCTGACGTTTTGGACAAGATTTTGATAAGCCCAGTTTTGTGCGTTATTTTGCGCGTTCGATATGTTTTGATTCAGCCAGTTGCTAAGGTAGCCTCCCCATTGAGGGCCTTCGACATTGCCGTCTGGGTGCCATGTAGTCCCGGCGGAGTTGCTTATAGCTGGCCAGCTCCCATTAAGAGAAAGCGAACCATTATTGTTAAATGCCGGATAGGCATCCAATCCCCCTCCGTGGATATGGAATGATAATGATCCATATTTCCCTACAGTCTCAAGATAATAAATATCTCCATATTGGTCACCAGCACCTTGGATATGCAGTCCGTTTGTTTGGTTAAAACTTTGCCCGTTACTTGTATAGGGGTTAACCCCTAACTTATTAATATATCCAGTATAATTAACCGAAAAACTTGTACCTACATTTATGGAGCCGTCACTGGTGGAGACAGCAAGCGGTCGCAGGTTATTAAATGTCCCCCACTGGTCACCAGCATTGGTGAGCATGAGATAGAGGGCATTGCCGTCATTACGCCAGAATGTACCGTATTGACCTGCAACGATCCTATAGGTGTCGGTATAAGTCGAACCTAGCGCACCACTCATTCTATCGCCAGTCTTAGCAACAGCGTTTACATCGGCAGCAGTAGGTTTAAACCTATCGGTATAAATTCTCGCCCAGGTAATCCCGCCAGCCTCTGCTTGTGAAATGCCGACATACGCCGCCAAATTACCGCCAACAACAGCTACGTAGCCTGAGGATGGTGCCGCATCCATAGGCAAGCATACAACGCCAGCTGATACGTTTCCGGACACTGCAGGAGGCTTATTGGCTGACGAAGCATTTACGCGGAAAAACTGCGCGATGTTACTGTAAGCGTCGCTTTTGGCTATTGGCCCGACACCCAAACCCGCCGTGCCCATTTCCATTACATTACCACTGCCAGTGCCGACGTTTTTCGTCGCAGCAGTACCGAGCTCAAGATTTTTCCGGCCCTCCGCTTTATTTTGTAAATCCGCCAAGTTTTGTGACTTTTGAAGAAACAGCCCATTGGGATCCGCCAACAGACTTTTCCAGCCCGCTGCACTGGCGCCATCCGGATCCGTTGTGTTCGCTTCAACTGTATTCCACCAGATTTTCGAGCCGTCAGCGCTTAATACCGTTGCGCCTTTTGCATATCCGCCGATAGCCTGAGCAAAAGCAGAATCAAAGGTATAATGGCCGCCGGCTTGAGAAAAACGAATTGCCGCAGTGATGTCGTTCAGCAGTCCGTTAAAATCCTTCCCGTGCGGTGGGATACCGCCGGCCGCGATTGCTGTCATTGTGAGTGGCGGAAAGCCAGAGTCATAGGCAGCTTTGCCCTTTTCCTTGGTTTCCTGCGTGGCATTATTGGGGATAGTGTTTTTGTCAGCTGTACCGCTGGCGAACGGCACTGCAATCTGACGCGGTTTATCTGTCAGTTTCATTTTATGCCTTCTGAATTATTGAAACGTTAATACCTGGCGGCGCCGGCAGCGCGCCGGAGGACTGGACGATAGCCAGCTCTGCGGTCGACAGTTCAAACTCGAACACATAGCTCATCTTCATTCCGCCATCGTTCTGGATATAGGCGCGCCCCCGATCGCCGAACATGTAACGCAACATCCGATTGATATTCGGTATTGAACAATCGGTGATATTGCTCATGGCTTTCATCATGATCAGACGGCGATAGATCGGGTCCGCAAGTTCAATGGTCTGCGTTGTGCTCTCACCGCTATAGAACGGCGCCTGGTCAAATGGGCGGGGATCCGTCCGCGTTGGCGTATCCAGCCGCGCCTCACTGAACCCCAAGTAATTAAAGTCATCGTCGACCGTTAGCCGCCGGCTTACGTCCACAATTTTTCCCCACACATCGAGGCCATAGGTCTCTGCGGTTTCGAT